>NZ_JBHWIO010000073.1:0-24000 GCF_042732075.1 Kitasatospora sp. NPDC059812 | reverse complement strand
ACACTCGCATAATACAACACCCAAACACCCACCCAGCCCCCCCAACCCCGCCCCCCCCGCCCAGCTACACCGCGCCCACGCCCGCGCCACCACGTCTCGCTCCAGCAGAACGGCAAGGGGGTCTGGCACTTCACCTTGAGATCGAAGAACAATCCACACACCAGCCACTGGAGCAACGGGTGGCGACGCACCCATGGCCAACCCTGGGGACCATTTTGGGACCACCCGGGACCAGAAACGGGCCCAGAAAACCAGCAAGAGCGGGCACCCGGTTTCCCAAGTACCCGCTCTCACAACCGACTTCACTGTCGGGACGACAGGATTTGAACCTGCGACCCCTTGACCCCCAGTCAAGTGCGCTACCAAGCTGCGCCACGTCCCGTGGTCTCGGTGCCCGGTAGCGGGGCCTGGGGGGCTCTGCTGTGGGCTTCTCGACCTTGTCTCCGGTTGTCCCGGCGACGTGGAAAACAATACAGCACGTGGAGGGGTGCTCGCTGCCGGGTTGGGGGGTGGGTGGGTCGGGGGCGGGTCGGGGTGGGTCAGGGGGTGGGGTGGCGGGCGTCGTAGGTGAGGAAGGCGGGGCGGCGGGCGGCGAGGAGGACGACGGCGGCGACGCAGGCGAGGCCGCCGGTGATCACGGAGGTGGCGGGGTTGGTGAGGGCGGCGACGGCGCCGGACTCGAAGTCGCCGAGGCGGGGGCCGCCGGCGACGACGACGATGAAGATGCCCTGGAGGCGTCCGCGCATCTCGTCGGGGGCGGCGACCTGCATCATCGTGTTGCGGAAGATCATGCTGACGGTGTCGGCGCAGCCGGCGACCGCGAGCAGGAGGAGGCCGAGCCAGAGGTTGTGGAGCGCGCCGAAGGCGGCGATGGCGAGGCCCCAGGCGGCGACGGCGACGAGGACGGCGGCGCCCTGGCGGTGGATGCGGCCGACCCAGCCGGAGAAGAGGGCGCCGGTGAGGGCGCCGACGGCGGGGGCGGCGACGAGGAGGCCGACGGTGCGGGCGTCGCCGCCGTAGAAGGTGACCGCGATGGCGGGGAAGAGGGCGCGCGGCATGCCGAAGATCATCGCGGCCAGGTCGGCGAGGAAGCTGGTGCGCAGGTTGGGCTGCTCGCGCAGGAAGCGGAGGCCGTCGAGGACGGAGGCGCGGCCCTTGCGGTCGCCGAGCGGGCGCATGGCGGGCAGGCGCCACATCGCGTAGAGGGTGCCGGCGAAGGCGACGGTGTCGACCAGGTAGGCGGCTTGGGTGCCGTAGGCGCCGATGAGGACGCCGCCGAGCATGGGTCCGACGGTGAGGCCGAGGTTCATGCTGACGGTGTTCAGCGCGTTCGCCGCGGGGAGCTGGTGGCTGGGGACCAGCCGGGGGATCATCGCGGAGCGGGCGGGCGAGCTGAGGGCGAAGAATCCGGCCTGGGCGGCGACGGCGGCGTAGAGGACGGCGACCTGGCCGAGGCCGGCCAGTGCCTGCACGGCGAGGACGGCGGAGACGGCGGCGAGCCCGGCCGAACCGATCAGGCCGAGCTTGCGCCGGTCGACGGTGTCGGCGATCGCGCCGCCGTACAGGCCGAAGGCGACGATCGGGAAGAAGGAGAAGAGGCCGACCAGGCCGGTCGCGAAGGCGGAGCCGGTCTCGTCGTAGACCTGGACGGAGACGGCGACGGCCGTCATCTGCTGGCCTATGGAGGAGACCGCCTGCCCGAACCAGACCCGGCGGTAGTCGGGGTGGTCGCGCAGTGGGCTGAGGTCGGCGAAGGCCCGCCGGTACCAGGGGAGGTTCTCGGTTCCGGCCGACGGAGCGGAGACGTCGGAGGGTGGCTCCTCCGCGGGAGCAGGGGCAGGGGCAGGGGCGGCATCGGACGCCGGAACAGGGGCAGGCGCCGAGGCAGGGGCAGGCGTCGGGGCGGGATCGGACGCCGGGGCGGGATTGGCAGGATGATTGGTCGACACAACCCTCCATGGTCCGCCCCGGCCTCCCCGCTCCCCGCACCGGGGCCGGACAGCGGCCCGTCCTACCTGGTCAGGACCTGCTTCTCCCCTGCCTCCACCGCGAAGTCGAGCCGGTTGCCCGGCGGCGGGAACGGGCAGATGAAGTGGTCGGCGAAGGCGCACGGCGGCAGGTAGGCCCGGTTGAGGTCGAGGACGGTGCGGCCGTCCGCGTCCGGGGCGGGGAGGGTGATGAAGCGGAAGCGGTAGGTGCCGATGCCGCTGGTCGCGTCCGCGATGACGCCGGTGAGGCGGTCGCCGGAGCGGCTGACGGTCAGCTCGCGGTGCTCGCCGGCGACGGTGAAGGCGATCTGCCCGGTGACGGCGAGCGGGCGCTCCTTGCCGTCCGCATTGGGGACGAGCACGGACTGGGCGCCGTCCTCCTCGAACGGGGTGAATACGGCGGGGACGGCCCACTCCGGCGAGTACGGGTAGGCGGAGATGCCCGCGAAGGCCGTCCGGCGCGGCGCGGCCGGATCGAAGACCCGCAGGGCGAGCTCGCCCTCGCGCTCGATCGGGACGAGCAGGAGGTCGCCGAGGGTGGCGGTGTCGGCGGCCGGATCGGTGTCGGGACGGAGCAGCGCCTCGCCGTCGACCGGCCCGTCGGCGCCGCCGACGGTGATGCCGTCCGCGGCCGCCGCCCGGACCCGGACGCCCTCGGCGTCGGCCCACCAGTGCCCGGGCAGGCCGACGATCTCGACGGGTCCGGGCTCCAACCAGTGCGTGCCGGTGAGTGCGAGCTGGCCGTGTGGCGAGCTCACCGACGCCGCCCGGCCATCGCTCCAGCGCTTCCAGTCCTCCGCGGCCGTAGCCGTCATCGGTACACCCTCCCACTGCGGTCCTCGGGCGGCCCGCTGTTCGGGCCGTCCACCTCGGTCACCCACCACAACGCCGCGCACCCGGACGGATCATTCCCGCCTGCCGGAACCGCCACAGGGCGGCCACAGGACGGCAACACGGCGTCACGACGGCAACACCACGGACACGACGCCCGCCGGGACGAAGGCCGGCCCGCTCGGCCGACACCCGGCCGCCGGCACCCAGCACCCGACGCGCCCACTCGCCCACCCCGTCAGCTGCCGGCGTCCAACGGCCGGAACAGCCCCTCCTGCACCACCGACACCACCAGCCGCCCGCTCCGGTCGAAGATCTGCCCGCGCGCGAGGCCGCGCCCGCCGTGGGCGATCGGGGACTCCTGCTGGTACAGCAGCCAGTCGTCCGTACGGAACGGGCGGTGGAACCACATCGCGTGGTCGAGCGAGGCCATGTCGAAGTGCCGGGTGCCCCAGAGCGGCTCGACGGGGGCGCGGACGGCGTCGAGCAGCGTCATGTCGCTGGCGTAGGTGAGGGCACAGACGTGGATCAGCGGGTCGTCCGGCAGCGGGCCGTCCGTCCGCAGCCAGACTCCGCTGCGCGCCTCGACCCCGGCCAGCTCCTCCTTCGTCCAGCGCAGCCGGTCGACGTAGCGGATGTCGAAGGGCTGGCGGCGGCTGATGAACGGGGGGAGTTCGCCGAGCCGGGAACCGACCTCCTCCAGCGCGCTGGGCAGGTCCTCGGGCGCGGGGACGTCCGGTATGGGGTGCTGGTGCTCGATGCCGCCCTCTTCGGGGCGGTGGAAGTCGGCGGTGAGGGCGAAGATCGACCGGCCGCCCTGGATGGCGAGCACCCGACGCGTGGTGAAGGAGCGGCCGTCGCGGATCCGGTCGACCTGGTAGACGATCGGCACGCCGGGCACCCCGGGGCGCAGGAAGTAGGCGTGCAGCGAGTGGACCGGGCGGTCGCCGTCCACCGTGCGCCCGGCCGCGACCAGCGCCTGCCCGGCGACCTGGCCGCCGAACGTCCGCTGCAGCGCCTCCTCGGGGCTGCGCCCGCGGAAGATGTTCAGTTCGATCTGCTCCAGGTCGAGCAGGTCGACAAGGTCGTCGACGGGGGTACCCATGCGTGCGCTTCCTCTCCAGGCCCACGGCCCCGGCGGAGGTCTTCCGCCCGGCTCCGGCGCCCGTCCTGATCGAATTCTCCAACCCACTGGAATTCTCCGGCGACCGGGGTCATTCCCGCTCACCGGGCCGAAGGAGCCGATTCACTCGAACGAGTAAGCGAGCAGTAGGGGAAGAGCGGAAGAGCGGTCACCAGGCGGACGGACGAACGCCCACCCGGACTCAGGCCTCCCCCGCCTCCCCCGCCTCCCCCGCCGCCAGCCCCGACTGCCGCACGGTGATGTTGAGCCGGCCGACCAGACCCAGCGCCGGATCCGCCGTGCCGGGCAGCGTGCGCACCACACCGTGGTACGCGAACCGGGCCGGGCCGCCGAACACCAGCAGGTCACCGCTGCGCAGTTCCAGGTCGGTCCACGGGCGGGTCCGGGTCTCGGTGTTCCCGAGCCGGAACACACAGGCGTCGCCGAGCGAGAGTGAGACCACCGGCGCGTCGGTCCGCTCGTCGCGGTCCTGGTGGAGGCCCATCTTCGCGCCGTGCGGGTAGTGGTTGACGATCGCGATGTCGGGTTCGTACGACGCGGCGCCGGCGATCTGCCGGGCGTCCGTCCCGTAGGCGTCGGCGACGGCCCGGCGGGCGAGGCGGTCGAGTTCGGGCGGGAACGGCTTGACGGGCGTGCCGTCCTCCGCGTCCTTCCGATAACCGTACGGATACCAGTGCCATCCGAGGCTGACCATTCGTACGGACATCATCCCGCCGGTGGGCATCCGCACGGCGTGCAGGCCGGCCGGTGGGCGGGCCCACTCCCGACAGGCGGCCACCAGGCGCAGTTGGGCATCGGCGTCCAGCCAGCCGGGGAGGAGGACGGCACCGGGGGCGGGCTCGGCGCGCCCGCGCGCGGCAGCGGGCCCCGACCGGCCGCCCGGGACGGCACCGGGCAGGTCACCGAACAGTTCGCCCTGGATCACCCCACCATCCTCCCGCACCGCCACGGCCGAAGCCCGGCCGACCTCAGGAACCCGGCCGACCTCGGGAGCCCGGGCCACCTCCGGAGCCCGGACCGCTACCGGAGGTCGGGCTGCCACCGGGGGTCGGGCTGCCACCGGAGGTCGGACCGCCACTGGGGGCCGGCGATCCGCCGATCAGCCCCAGCTCCCGCGCGCAGTCCGGCCACGCCTCCCAGCCCTGCCGTCGGAGGATCTCCTCGCCGACGGTCGTCTGCTCCCGGCGGCTCGCGTGGTCCGGCCGGTCGGCGAAGCGCAAGCCGCCGGCGACCTCCCAGGTGGGCGGCCAGATCTGCAGGCCGCCGTAGTAGCCGTTGCCGGTGTCGGCCTGCCAGTCGCCGCCGCTCTCGCACTCGGCGAGGCCGTCCCACACGACGTCCGCGACCCGGGCCGCCGCACCGGCCCGCTCCCAGGGGATCGCCGCCGCCCCCGCCAGCAGCACCACGGCGACGCCCAGTCGAAGCACGACCCGGCACATACGCTCGTCACAGGGAGGCGGCACAGCAGCCGACCCTAGGCCGGTCGCCTCACGGCCCTCCCCAACGACACTCCGAACGCGCCGGAAACGCCAGAAACGCCGGGAACACCGGAAGCACCGGAAACGCCAACGGCCACTCCCCCGCGCAGCGGAGAAGCGGCCGTGGTGTCAGCACACCGCCGGGGCCGGGAGGCCCGCTGAACCGACCTCAGGCCGGGGACGTCGGACAGCCGACATCAGGCGGCAGACCCCGGAGAGCCGGTGTCAAACGCTCAGACACTCAGTTGCTCAGAGGCCCAGGTGCTCAGGTGCTCAGGTGCTCAGACGCTCAGGGTCTGGCCCGGGAGGATCAGGTCGGGGTTGCCACCGATGACCTTGGCGTTGTTCTTGTACAGGTCGTGCCAGTCCAGGCCCTGCGCGGCGGCGATCGAGCTCAGGGTGTCACCGGACTTGACGGTGTAGCTGTCGCCCTTGGCCGGCTTGGCGTCGTTCGAGCCGGTCCAGCCCTTGGCGCCCTTGGCGGCGTCGTTCTTCGGCGCGGCCTTCGGCGCGACGTCAGCCTTCGGCGCAGCGGCGGCCTTCGGGGCAGCGGCCTTCGGCGCGACATCGGCCTTCGGCGCAGCGGCGGCCTTCGGAGCCTGGGTCTGCGCCGGCTTGGCGGCCGGGGCAGCCGGCTTGGCGGCGGTCGAACCGGCAGCCGAGCCGGTGGTCGAACCGGCCGAGGTGTCGACGGCGGCCGGGGTGCCGCCCTTGGTCAGGCCGGCCTTGACGGAGCACACGGGCCAGGCGCCCGGGCCCTGCGAGGCGAGGACCTTCTCGGCAACGGCGATCTGCTGCGCCTTGGTGGCCTGGTTGGCCTGCGAGGCGTAGGCGGTGCCGCCGAAGGCGGCCCAGGTGCTGGAGGTGAACTGCAGTCCGCCGTAGAAACCGTTGCCGGTGTTGATGGCCCAGTTGCCGCCGCTCTCGCACTGGGCGACGGAGTCCCAGGTGGAGACGGAGGCGGCGGAGGCCGAGGTGGCCGTGACGAGGCCGGCCACCGGCAGGGCCGCGACAGCGGCGCCCGCCACGACAGCCATCCGGACGCGGTTGCGCTTGGTGGCCGTGGAGGTGGTGGCAGCGGCGGTCTCGTGACGGAAGGTCATGGGGTTCCTCTCGAAAGCCCCGGGCGGGCATGCGGAACCAGGCCCTGGAGAGGGCCGCGTTCACTTGCCGCGTCCGTCGGGCGACCGTGCACGTGTCGGACGTGCCGCTTGCCGCCCCGGCCACCCAGCCGCTCACCGGCGACCTTTTCGAGCGATCGCGTCGGCGGGCACCTGCCGCATCCGGCGGGGAGCCGGAGGGGCGGTGCGTCGGGGGTGAACCCGGGTGGCGCTCGTTGCGCCGCCAATGAAGCTACGAGCCGGTCGGCGGGGAAACCAAAACTCCACCGGTCTGCCCAGCTCAGCCAAGGGTTACCGGCGGTAGTACCCGCACAATCCTGCCCGAAATGCCCGTTTTAGCCGTCGATTCGTAGATCAAACATCACGGTGGCGTGACTCACCTCACGGTTTCATTCCGGCAGGCCTGCCACCGACATCGACACATTGCGACCACGAGAACACGCGGCGCGGTCGGATCAGAGGCAATTCCCGTCAGCCTCGTCGACCACCCGTGACGCCTGACACAAGGGCCCGTTGGTCATGGCGACCTCCCCGTATCCGCCCCCGACCGCCAACCGCACCCACCAGAGGAGAACCTGTGCCGCGCATGCTCGACGTCAGCGACGAGGTCCGGTCCGAGATCGGCGACGACGAGGCGGACCGCCTCCTCGGCGGCGACCGCGCACCCGACAGCTACGAATGCACCTCCTGCCGCACCTCCGGCGACACCCACGCGGAGCCCACCAGCACCGTCCTGTTCGTCGGCGAGGAGACCGCCGTACTCGCCTTCGCCCACGCCCGCTGCATCCCGTCCCAGGTGGTGCCGGTGGCCGAGGAGCAGTTGGTCGGCGCCGTCCGCAGCATCAGCCAGGCCCAGACCGGCGCCCCGGCCGCGCCCGCGCACCCGCTGGTGCCCATTCCCGCGCCGACCCCGGCGACCGCCCCCACCGCCCAGCCCAGCGCGCCGGGCCAGGCCGCCATCCTCGGCATCACCTGCGGGCTGGTGCTGCACGGCAAGGTCGGGCACGCCTCGCTGGTCGTCGAACCGACCGGCCCGGTCGGGCGCCCCGGCAGCACCTCGGGCGAGGACGAGTTCCTCGACCTGCTCCAGGACGCCGGCTTCCAGGCCATCACCGACCTCGACGAGACCCCGGACCAACTGGGCGGCTGGTCGGTCCTGGTGGCGATGGGCAAGCTGCACGCGATCCTGCAGCCCGCTGCCGCCGGCGGCAGCACCGGCTGGTGGCAGGCGCACCAGCCGCTCCAGGTCACCGACGCCTGGCGGATGGCCGCGAGCCAGCTCTCCGAGGTCACCATGTACGCCGTCCCGGCCGGGATGGTGGGCCGCCAGCCGCGCGAAGACCTGCTCCGCCAGGCGCTGGAGCGGGCGGTGGCACTGGGTCAGGTGGTCGCCGCCTCCCTCCCCCTCGCCGGCACCTGAGCCCCTCGGCACCCGGGCCCGCCGGCACCCGCCCTGTCGGCACCCAGCCCCAACCGCGCGCCCGACCCAGGCGCGCGCCCGACCCCGCCCCCTCAGCACCCAGCCCCAACCGCGCCCCGACCCGTCGGCACCCGGGCTCCACGCCCGGGCTCCGCACCCGCCGGAGCACCCGCCGGAGCACCCGCCGGAAGGCGGCCTCTCCCTCAGCACAAGCCGCCTTCCGGCCGGTCCCCGGCACCCCGCATCCCCGTGACCCCTCACTCGTTGGCCCCTGTGTGTACAGCTACGACGTCTCCGCGTCCCCCGGCCGGTCCACCACCGCCCCCCGCTCGATCCCCGGCATGCGCCCGTCGTACGACGCGGAGCACCCGCACTCGACGACGCCGATCTACGACGAGCTGTACTCCGAGTACCGGCGGCTGTTCCGCGCGCTCCCGGGCGACCGCTCGGGCGAGGAGGACCTGAAGTTCACCGGCTTCGCGGTCCGCGACGGCTACCCGGTGCTCGGCGAACCGCGCCCGTACCCGCCCCAGCACCAGGCCTTCCACAGCTACGGGGGGCAGCCGCCCGGCCTGCCGCAGTTCATGCCGAGCCAGCAGCACGGCCACTCCGCAGGGCACGCCACCGGCCACTCCGGCCACGGCGCCACCAGCCACACTGGCCACACCGGCCAAACCCACCACAGCACCACCGGCCAAACCCACCACAGCGCGATGGGCCACACCGGCCACAGCGCCCCTCAGCCTCAGCCGCACCCCCACTCCGAGCCCGCCGCCCCGACCAGCGACGGCTTCGGCCAAGCCGCCCCGGCGGCCACCGCCCCTCAGCACACCCCGCCCCCGCCGCCCCAGTTCACCAACGGCCAGGGCTGGGTGGCCGCCGGCTACCTCGGCCCGATCCCGCACTCGATGCCCGCGCCGCCCCCGGCCCCCGCCCCGGCGATGGGCACCGCCACCGGCGTCGCCACCGCCGCGCCCACCGGCGGCCGCCACCGCCAGATGCTCTCCCTCCCCCCGGGCCGCAACGGCGACCACCACTGAACCGCCCGCCTGCGCACCACCCGCACGACCCGCACGACCCCGCACACACGACGAGGGCCCCGCCACCACCGTGACGGGGCCCTCACCCACACCTACTGCCGGCACCCACCGACTACTGCCGGTGGATCACGACGTCCTACTTCCGCTTGCGCTTCTCCCGGACCCGCACCGAGATCGAGATCGGCGTCCCGACGAAGCCGAACTCCTCACGCAGCCGGCGCTCGATGAAGCGCCGGTAGCCGGCCTCCAGGAAGCCCGAGGCGAACAGCACGAACCGCGGCGGACGGATGCCCGCCTGGGTGCCGAACAGGACGCGCGGCTGCTTGCCACCGCGGATCGGATGCGGGTGGGCGGCCACCAGCTCGCCGAGGAAGGCGTTCAGCCGCGCGGTCGGGATGCGGGTCTCCCAGCCCTCCAGCGCGGTCTCGATCGCCGGGACGAGCCTCTCCATGTGCCGGCCGGTCTTGGCCGAGACGTTGACCCGGGGGGCCCACTGCACCTGGACGAGGTCGCGCTCGATCTCGCGCTCCAGGTAGAAGCGGCGCTCCTCGTCCATCTGGTCCCACTTGTTGTAGGCGATGACGACGGCGCGCCCGGCCTCGACGGCCATCGAGATGATCCGGGTGTCCTGCTCGGCGAGGGTCTCGCTGGCGTCGACCAGGACGACCGCGACCTCGGCCTTCTCCAGCGCGGAGGAGGTGCGCAGCGAGGCGTAGAAGTCGGCGCCGGCGGTCAGGTGGACCCGGCGGCGGATGCCGGCGGTGTCGACGAACTTCCAGGTCTTGCCGGCGAGTTCGATCATCTCGTCGACCGGGTCGCGGGTGGTGCCGGCCAGCTCGTTGACGACCACCCGCTCCTCGCCGGCGACCTTGTTCAGCAGGCTGGACTTGCCGACGTTCGGGCGGCCGATCAGCGCGATGCGGCGCGGGCCGCCGGGGGCGGCGTCGCCGAAGGTCTGCGGCGGGGCCTCGGGCAGCGCGTCCATGACGGCGTCGAGCAGGTCGCCCGAGCCGCGGCCGTGCAGCGCGGAGACGGGGTGCGGCTCGCCCAGGCCCAGCGACCACAGGTAGGCGGCCTCGGCCTCGGTGGACGGGCCGTCGACCTTGTTGGCGCACAGCACGGTCGGCTTGCCGGCCCGGCGGATGAGCTTGATCAGGGCTTCGTCGGTGTCGGTGGCGCCGACGGTGGCGTCGACCACGAACAGCACCGCGTCGGCCTGCTCGATGCCGAGCTCGGCCTGCGCGGCCACCATCGCGTCGAGGCCGAGGACGTCGATCTCCCAGCCGCCGGTGTCGACGACCTTGAAGCGGCGGCCGTTCCAGCTGGCCTCGTAGGTGACCCGGTCGCGGGTGACGCCCGGCTTGTCCTCGACGACGGCCTCGCGGCGGCCGATGATGCGGTTCACCAGGGTCGACTTGCCGACGTTCGGGCGGCCGACGATGGCCAGCACCGGCAGCGGTACGTGCTCGGCGCCGTCGAAGCCGTCCACGCCGTCGACGTCGAAGCCTTCCTCGGCGGCGATGGCCATGAACTCGGCGTAGTCGGCGGCGTCCAGTCCACCGTGGCCGGTGTCGGAGTGCTCTGCGGTCATGTTCGTCTGTTCCGTTTCCCGGCGCGGCCCTTCCCAGGGGCGCGCCGTGCGTACCTGCCCCGCTCGGGGCAGCGCGATGGTTGTCTCCGCGGCACCTCGGCGGCACCGCAGCTCATTCGGCCGTTCCGGCCATTCCGGTCGTCCGGACCATTGTGGCCGTCCGGACCATTGTGGCCGTCGGGCCGACCCGATCATTCCGGCCGATCCGGTCCTCAGACCGGCCCGGCCGTCCAGACCTGTCCGTTCGTTCGGACCTGTCCGTCCTTTCAGACCGACGACATCCCGGCCCGCTCCTCCACCAGCGCGGCGATCCGGTCGATCACCTGCTCCAGGGTGAGCTCGCTGGTGTCCACCAGGACGGCGTCCGCGGCCTGGGCCAGCGGGGCCGTCTTCCGGGAGGAGTCGGCGGCGTCCCGGCGGGCGAGGTCGGCGGCCATCGCGGTGATGGTCGTCTCGTCGACGCCCTTGGCGCGCAGCTCGGCCGCCCGGCGCTCGGCCCGGGCCTGCTCGGAGGCGGTCAGGAACACCTTGACGGTGGCGTTCGGGAACACCACCGTCCCCATGTCCCGGCCCTCGGCGACGATGCCGCGCTCGGCGACCTCGGCGCAGCCGCGCTGCAGCTCCACCAGCCGGGACCGCACCGCCGGCACCGCGGAAACGGCGCTGACCTGCGCCGTCACCTCGGGGCCGCGGATCGGTCCGGAGACGTCCTGGCCGTCCACCGTGATGGTGGGACCGTCCGCGTCCGTGCCCGACACGATCACCGGCTTGCCGCACGCGACGGCCACCGCCTCCGGGTCGGCCACGTCGACGTCGTTGGCCAGCATCCACCAGGTCATCGCCCGGTACATGGCGCCGGTGTCCAGGAAGCTCAGGCCCAGCCGGGCCGCCACCGCCCGCGAGACGGTCGACTTGCCCGAACCGGAGGGTCCGTCGATCGCGACGACGACCGGGGCGTGCGCTCGGTCGGCAGTGTCCACGGGGCCGAACCTCTCTCTGGGCGTGAAAGCCGGGGCCTGGGGAGGCAGACGGCAGGGGATTGTCTCCCTCAAGGTTAATGGACCGCCGCCCTACCCACTCCGCCACCCGATCAGCCCAGTACCAGCCCCCTGCCAGCCCCCCTCGGCCCCGGGATCAGCCCCGGTACCGGCGCCGATATCAGCCCCGGGCTTCAGCCCCGGCTCCAGGCCCGGTATCAGCCCTGGTCGGGGCCCAGGACCTGCAGGACGGCGTTGCCCAGCCGGGGCCGCAGGTACTCCCCGTCCCACTCGATGCCGAGGATGCCGGCGGTGAAGGCCATCGGGATCTCGCGGCCGAGGAGGTCCCAGACGAACGGCACCTTGGAGACGTGCGAGGGGAAGTCGTTCACCGCGAAGGAGTCCCGGTGGTACGGGTTGGCGTCCGCCTCCCGCCAGCCGAAGGACTGGCGCAGCCGTGGCCCGTCAGGGGTCTGGGTGTGCGCGAGGAAGGCGGTGAGCCAGCCGGTCACCCGTGGGCCGCCGGACATCGACCTCCACTTGAAGAGCGAGCGCCAGAACTCGTCGTCGACCGCCCCGCCCGCCGCGGTCGCCGCGATCTCGTCGAGCACCGGGCGCAGTTCGGCGAACCACGGCGCCAGCCAGTCGAAGCGCTCCGCCAGCCCGGCGACCCGCGCCACCAGCAGCGCCCAGTCCTCGGCCGTGCCCTCCAGCCGGATCCGCGGGATGCCGCAGCGGGTCTCCCAGCGGAAGGCGTAGTAGGGGCTGACCACGTCCATCAGCGCCACCAGCGCGCAGGAGGCGTCGTCGGGCGTGGTCGTCGAGAACGCCGGCTGGAACAGCTCCACCAGCTCGGCCCCGACCGCCGCCGCCAGCGGCTCCCGCACCAGCCGGATCGACCGCGACCAGTCCGGCCAGGGCGCCGCCAGGGTGTCGTCGTGGACCACGATCGCTTCCCGGCGCCCCTCGGCGCCGCCGAACAGCGCCCGGTACCTCGGCGCGTACATCCGCGCGTGCACGGCCACCTCGTGCACCACCGCGTACCAGAGCACGTCCGGCGACAGGCTGAGCGGCAGGTGCTCCGCGAAGGCGGCGTGGGCCGCCCGCACCAGCAGGCTGCAGGTCGGCTCCGGCTCGGCGGGCTCCGGGTCCGGCGGCGTCGGCCGGGGCAGTTCAACCAGCGCTTCGACGCTGCGGTGGTGGATCCGGAAGTCCCCACCCACCACCGCCCGCAGGAACCGCTCGTTCCCCAGGTCCACCGGCCGGCCGTAGGACCCGTGCCGGGTCTCGCCCAGCGGCAACTCGATGATCACCCCTGCTCCCCCCTCAACCGAACCCCTCACCCGAAGCCCTCAACCGAACCGCTCGGCCGAACCCCTCACCCGAAGTCCCGGAAGCCGACCGGCCCCCGCAGCCCGATCAGTCCCGGACGCTCCACCCGCTCGCCCGCAGCGCCACCGTGAGCGGCTTGACCGCCCCCGGCGCCACCGACAGCTGGACGAAGCCCACCTGCTGGCCGGTCGAGTGCTCGATGATGACGTCCTCGATGTTGACCCCGGCCGCGCCGACCTCGCCGAACAGCCGGCCCAGCTCGCCGGGCTGGTCACCGAGCACCACGGCCACAGTCTCGTACCGGGTGGGCGGCGCGCCGTGCTTGCCGGGGATGCGGGCCTGGCCGGTGTTGCCGCGCCGCATGACCGCCTCGATCCCGGCCGCGCCCGCCCGGCGCTCGCCCTCCTCGGGGGCGTCCAGGGCGCGCAGCGCGGTGACGGTCTCCCCGAGGTCGGAGGCGACCTCCTCCAGGATGTCGGCGACCGCACCGGCGTTGGCGGAGAGGATGTCGACCCACATGCCGGGGTTGGAGGCGGCGATCCTGGTGACGTCCCGGACGCCCTGCCCGGAGAGCCTTATGGCGGTCTCGTCGGCGTGCTCCAGCCGGGCGGCGACCAGCGAGGACACCAGCTGCGGGGCGTGCGAGACCAGGGCGACGGCCCGGTCGTGCGCGGCCGCGTCCATCACGATCGGCATCGCACCGCAGAGCGCGACCAGTTCCAGGGCGGCGTTGAGGGTCTCCGTGTCGGTGTCGTCGGTGGGGGTGAGCACCCAGGGACGGCCCTCGAACAGGTCGGCGCGGGCGGCCAGCGGGCCGGAGCGCTCGCGGCCGGCCATCGGGTGGCTGCCGATGTAGTGGACGGTGTCGCAGCCGAGCGCGGCGACCTCGATGCGCGGGCCGGCCTTGACGCTGGCGACGTCGGTGTACCAGCGGGCCAGGTTGCGGCGCTGGCAGTCGGCGAGCACCTTGCCGACGAGGGCGGGCGGCACGGCGATGATCGCCAGGTCGACCGGGCCGTCGGCCGGATCGGTGATGCCGGCGCCGAGGGAGGCGGCGGTCCGGGCGGCGTCCGGGTCGGCGTCCTCCAGATGGACGGTCAGCCCGCGGCCGGCCAGGGCGAGCGCGGCGGAGGTGCCGATCAGTCCGGTACCGACGACGACGGCAGTGCGCATGGCGGGTCGCGCTCCTTCTCGAATTCTCGGGCTTCGCGTTCTGGGCTTCGCGTTCTGAGCTTCGTGTTCTGGGTCTCCCGGGTTGCCCGGCCTCGCGGGACTTCCCGGGCCACCCGGCCTCGCGGGACTTCGCGGTTCTCGGTCCGGTCGGCGCCCCGGCACGGGCCGGGAGCACCCGCGCCCCATCCTCTCGCATCCGCCCCACCCACGCCCCCACCGCCCACCCGTTGGGCAACCACGGCGGCCCCGCCCCCGTCCCACACCATGCGGACGCACGCCGGGCACCACAGGCACCAAGGCACCACAAACACCACAGGCACCACGAACGCACCAGACCCACCAGACCCGCCAACGGGCACACACGCCGCACCCCGCGAAATCCGGCGACGCCCGCACCGAAGCGGGGCAGACTGGCCGCCCGGGCACGGCGCGGGCGACACGCGGAACACGGCACGCGAACGAAGGGGTTGCGCATGGACGATCAGCACAGCGGCGACGATCAGCAGAACGGCGAGGACCGCCACGTCAGCGAGGCCGGGCCCCCGAAGCCCCCCGCCGTCCCCGCCCACCCGTCGGTCCTGGACTCCGTCGTGGTCTACGCCGAGGGCGCGGTGTGCCGCCGCCGGGCCAGCGTCCCGCTCCCGGCCGACGGCCGGCTGCGGCTGACCGGCCTGCCCTCCTCCCTGGACGGCCGCTCGCTGCGCGCCCGGGTGCTCGACGGCCCGAGCGGGACGGCGGTCACCGAGGCCCGGCTGGAGCTGCTCGCCGAGTTCCACGAGCCGACCGAACTCCCCAGGCTCCGCCGAGAGTTGGACGAGGCCATGGAGCGCCAGGGCGTACTCAACGAGCGCCGCCGACTGGTCCTGACCGCGATCGCCGAGACCTCCGCCCTGCGCGCCGTACCGCCGCAGCGGCGGCGCGAGGAGCCGCTGCGGCGGACGCCCGCCGACGCCTGGCTGGAGCTGGCCGACTTCGTCGACGAGCGCCTGACCCGGCTCCAGCAGCGCGCCGAGGAGCTCACCCGGGAGGTCGAACTCGCTGACCAAGAGCGCGAGTTGGCCGCCGACCGACTGGACCGCGCGTCCACCGCCGGCCCCGCCCACCCGGTCGAGACCGCCGCCACCGTCCTGCTCACCCTCACCACCACACCGGCCTCGGCACTCACCACACAGCCCGTCACGGAACCCGCCCGGGAGCCCGTCGCCCCAGCCCCGGCCCCCGAGGAGCCCCCCGCCCGGCTCGACATCGAGCTGGAGTACGGCGTCCCCGCCGCCCGCTGGGTGCCCGCCTACCGCCTCTCCTACCGCCACGGCGCCGACACCGGCCGGCTCGTCCTGCGCGCCTCCGTCGCCCAGCAGACCGGCGAGGACTGGACCGGCGTCCGGCTCGCCCTCTCCACCGCCGACCTCGACCGCCGCACCGACCTGCCCCGGCTCCGCTCGCTGCGGATCGGCCGCAGCCAGCCCGCCCCGCCGCCGTCCGGCTGGCGCGAGCCCCCGGCCGGCCTGGCCGACCTCTTCACCGGCTACGACGACGCCGGCGCCGACGCCGGCGCCGACGCCCGCCCGGCCCCGCGCCGCAAGGCCCCGCTCGCCGCCTCGGCGCCCGGCCCGTACGGCTCAACCGCCCGGCTCAACCGCCTCGGCGGCGCCCGGCCCGCCGGTCCCCGCCCCGCCGACGCCGGCCTCGTGGCCGACGCCGCCCGGCTGGCCGCCCCCGCCGGGCGCGGCGGCACCCTGGACATCGACGAACCCGTCCCGGCGCCCCCGCCCGCCCCGAGCGGCTTCGCCGGATACGGCGGTGCGCCCGCCGCCACCCCGATGCCCCAAGCCCCCCTGCCGCAAGCCTCGATGTACCAAGCCTCGATGCCCCAGGCCTCCGCGCCGCCGCCTGCCCCCGTGGCACCGGGCGGCGCACCCCCGCCGGACCTGTACCCGCTCGCCCGCCGCTCCCGCCGAAGCGGCGGCGGCACCGAGGCCCCCGGCACCGGCTTCGCCCCGGACGCCTCCCTGCTCGACTACCCCGGCCTCGTCCTGGCCGGCCCCGACGCACCCGCCACCCACCGCGGCACCCTGCGCCCCCAGGCCGAGCAAGCCGACCGGGCCGACCGGGCCGACCACTACGGGCCGGCGGCGATGGTCCCGGGCGGCACCGGCGGCGAGCGGGTACGCCACCTGGCGCTCCCCCGGCACGCCGTCCCGCCCCGCGAGTCGGCGGGCTCCTTCGACCACCGCTTCGACTCCGCCGCCCCCGCCGACATCCCGTCCGACGGCACCTGGCACACCGTCACGATCGACGAGATCCCGGTGTCCGTCCGCCCGGAGTACGTCACCGTCCCCGCCGTCGAGGAGAAGGTGTACGCCACCCTGGTGCTCGCCAACCGGACCGACCGCGCCGTGCTGGCCGGCCCGGTCGAGGTCACCGTCGACGACGAGTTCCTGCTCACCGCCGCCCTGCCCACCCTCGCCCCGGGCGGGCTGCGGAGCCTGGGCATCGGGGTCACCGAGAGCATCGAGGTGGCGCGCCGCACCGAGCTGCACGAGTCCACCGCGGGCATGCTGAGCAGCAGCACCGTGCTCGACCACCGGGTGCACGTCCAGCTGGCGAACCGGCTCGGCCGTACCGTCACCGTGGAGGTCCGCGAGCGCGTGCCGGTCACCTCCGACGCCGAGATCCGGATCGAGGAGCGGGCCGACTGGCAGGCCCCGGCGGTCTCCACGCCGGACTGCCCGCCCAGCACCCGGCTCTGGCGGGTCGAGCTGCCGCCCGGCGGCCGCACCGAGCTGGACGGCGGCTACCAGATCAAGATCCCGGCCGGAAAGGCCATCGTCGGTGGAAACCGGAGGAACTGAACGATGACCGGAACGACCATCCCCCTCCCCGTCACCGCCGTCACCTGCCTGGAGGACCGCAGCCAGGTCGAACGCACCGCCACCGTCGACCTCGCCGCGGGCGTCCAGCGGCTGCGCCTGGGCCCGCTCACCGCGCTCGCCGTCGACCGCACCCTGCGCGCCGAGACCACCGCCCCCGGCACCCGCGTGCTGGACGCCCGGATCGTCCGCGACTGGATCCCCCGCGCCCCGCTGCCGCCCGGCCCGGAGGACTCCCGGCTGCGCCACCGGCTGCACGAGCTGGAGACCGCGAGCCGCCTCGCCGACCAGACCCGCGCCCGCCTGGAGGCCCGGCTGGCGCTGCTCGCCCAGCTCTCCGCCGACCTGCTGCGCGAGATCGGCGAGGGCGCCGGGATCGGCGAGCTCGAACGCACCCGCTGGGCCCGCGAACTGGACCGGGTGGACGCCGAACGCGAGCGCCACGGCGAGGAGCTGCGGACCACCCACTCCCGGCTGCGCCGCCTGGACCAGGAGCGCTCGCAGGCCCTGATCGCCCTCGACCAGGCCGAGGAGGAACCGGCCGAACTGGTCGCCCACCTGGAGCTCACCGTCGAGGCGGCGCAGCCCGGCCCGAGCGGGCTGGCCGTCACCCACCTGGTGCCGTGCGCCCTCTGGCGCCCCTCGTACCGGGCCACCCTGGACGGCGGGAGCCTGCGGCTGGAGTCGGAGGCGGTGGTCTGGCAGCGCACCGGCGAGGACTGGACCGGCGTCCGGCTCACCTTCTCCACCGCCCGCTCGGCCCTCGCCACCGACCCGCCCGCCGTCGCCGAGGACGTCCTGATGCTGCGCGAGCGCACCGCGGAGGAACGCCGCACGGTCGAGGTGGAGCTGCGCGAGGAGGCGATCAGCGCGCTCGGCCCGGCCGCCGGGGTGCCGGGGGTGGACGACGGCGGGGAGGTCCGGGTGCTGCCCGCGCCCGCCCCGGCCACCGTGCCCTCCGACGGCCGGGCGCACCGGGTGCCGCTCGGCGCCTTCACCGGGCAGGCGAGCAGCGAGTACGCGTGCGCGCCGGAGCTGTCCCCGCTGGTGACCCAGGTGGTCCGGTTCCGCAACGCGGCCGGGCACCCGCTGCTGGCGGGTCCGGTCGAACTGGTCCGCGGCAGCGGCTTCACCGGTCGGGGTGAGCTGGGCTTCACCGCCGCCGGGGCCGACGCCGAGCTGGCGTTCGGCAGCTCGGACGGCTACCGGGTGGTCCGCGAGGCCGAGGAGCGCCAGGCCACCGCCGGGCTCACCGGCCGCCAGACGACCACCCGGACGGTGCGGCTGCACCTCTCCCGCTTCTCCGGCCCGGAGGAGCGGGACGAGCAGGTCGTCGCGGTCCGCGAGCGGGTGCCGGTCTCCGAGGTGTCGGCGGTGGAGGTGCGGCTGCGCAAGGAGGAGTGCTCCCCGTCGCCGGACGCCTTCGACGCCGAGGGCATCCTCCGCTGGGACGTCCCGCTCGGGCCCGGCGCCCGTCGGACGGTCACGCTGGTCTACGAGGTCTCCGCCACCGCCAAGGTCGCCGGGCTCTGAGGAGCCCGGCCTCCGCCGCCGTCCGAACACCGGTCCGCTCGTGACGACCGCTCAGGACCAAACCGGGTAGAACAGGAACATGATCCTCCACCTCGCACCCCTGGACGACTGGCTGTCCGACCCCGGTCGGCCGTACACCACCGCGTCGCTGCTCACCGACGGGTTCATCCACTGCTCGGCGGACGAACAGACGGCACTCGCGGTGGCCAACGCCTTCTTCGCCGACACTCCCGACCCACTGATGGCGCTGCTGATCGAGGAGTCACAGGTGGAACCGATGGTCAAGTGGGAGGCCCCGCACGGCGCACCGCCGCCCGGGGCCACCCCCGGCCTGCTGTTCCCGCACGTCTACGGACGGCTCAACCGCTCCGCCGTCAAGGGCCTGCTGAAGGTCGAACGCGGCCCGGACGGCCGCTGGGCCACCCTCACCCCCTGGAGCTGACGCCCAACCCCCGACGGCCCACCCCCGACGGCCGACCCCGACGGCCCACCCGGCCCGGTGCACAACCAGCCCCGGTCACAACCAGCCGGTCGGCCAGCTCACAACCAGCCCCGCTCCCGGGCCGCCATACCGGCCTGGAAGCGGGTGGTGGCGCCCAGCGAGCGCATCAGGCTCTGCAACCGGCGCTGCGTGGTGCGGGCGCTCCAGCCCAGCGACCGGGCGATCGACTCGTCGGTGAGGCCGGCCGCCAGCAGGCCCAGCAGCTTGCGGTGGTCGGCCTCCGGCTCCAGCGTCGCGTCCCCGGTGCCGATCGCGGCCTGCAACTGGACGGCGCGCTCCCACTCCGCCTCGAACAGCGTGTCCAGCGCCTGGAGCAGCGCGGAGGGGTGGATGACGTACGCGGCGTCGAGGACGCTGTCGCCCACGCTGATCGGGATGATCGCCATCCGGTCGTCCGAAATGATCATCTTCATCGGCAGCGACGGCCGGACCCTGGCCTCCTCGCCGTCCGCGACCCCGGCCAGGATGTTCCGCTCCAGCCGGCCCGGCCAGGCCACCGCGTCCCGGTCGTAGACGGTCCGCAGCCGCAGCCCCTCCCGCAACCGCCGCCGCTGCAACGGGATCGGGGTCACCGGATCCTGGATGTACGGCGGGCGGTCGAAGCCGCGGACCTGGTACTGGCTGGTCTCGGTGATGTGCTCCAGCCGCTGCGCGATCGCCTCGCCACCGGTCAGCACCTCCACCGAGTGCGCCGGATCGGTGTACCGCGAAGCCTCCCGGAAGGCGTCCATCAGGCGGTGCATCTCGGCCCGGGCGTGCCGCAGTTCGGACTCGCGGTGGCCGATCAGGGTGCCGATCGCGACATCGGGGGCGACCGGCAGGTAGCGCTGCCGGTCCACCGGCGCCCGAGTCGCCATGCCCTGCTGCGCCAGGCGGTCCAGGGCGCGCACGCTCTGTTGGAGCGTCAGGCCGCAGCCCTCGGCCAGTTCCTCCGCGGTGGACTGCGGATTGGCCACCAGCGCCGCGTAGACCTGTCCGTCCGGCTCGGCCAGTCCCAGTGCGCTGAGTGGTGCATCCGACACGACGCCGTCTCCCCCGTTCGCCCCCCACCGGCGCCGGCCTTGGCGCAGTCCCGCCACTGGGCGGGTGGTGGTCCGGTGGCAATCCTCTGCCACAGATCATGGCACTGACAAGGCCGTGACCAGGGGTTGCGGCCCGCCTCGCACCCCGCCCACCCCCGCCGGACGACCGAGGGCCTCCCCGCCTTTCGACGGGGAGGCCCTCTACAGAAGCCCGAATATACCGACCGGTCTACAGACTCCGGCGGGAATATACCGACCGGTCTATATAGCCCGATCGGAATATGCCGACCGGTCTACAGACCGACCTCGCGCATCAGCTGACCGACCTCGGGGTTGGTCAGACGGCGCAGCCAGCCCGACTTCTGGTCGCCCAGCGCGATCGGGCCGAAGTGCGTGCGCACCAGCTTCTCGACCGGGAAGCCGGCCTCGGACAGCATCCGGCGGACGATGTGCTTGCGACCCTCGTGCAGGGTCACCTCGACCAGGTAGTTCTTGCCGACGTTGGAGATCACCTTGAAGCTGTCGGCGCGCGCGAAGCCGTCCTCCAGCTCGATGCCCTGCGCCAGCTGCTTGCCCAGGTCGCGCGGGATCGGGCCCTGGATGGCGGCCAGGTAGGTCTTGGTCACGCCGTACCGGGGGTGGGTGAGACGGTGGGCCAGCTCGCCGTGGTTGGTGAGCAGGATGATGCCCTCGGTCTCGGTGTCCAGACGGCCGACGTGGAACAGCCGGGTCTCCCGGTTGGTCACGTAGTCGCCGAGGCACTGGCGCCCGTCCGGGTCCTCCATGGTGGAGACCACGCCGGCCGGCTTGTTGAGCGCGAAGAACAGGTACGACTGGGTGGCGACGGTCAGGCCGTCCACCTTGATCTCGTCGTTCTGCGGGTCGACCCGCTTGCCCTGCTCGGTGACGAGCTTGCCGTTGACCTGGACCCGGCCCTGCTCGATCAGCTCCTCGCAGGCGCGGCGGCTGCCGATGCCCGCCCGGGCCAGCACCTTCTGCAGGCGCTCGCCCTCGGGCTCGCCGAAGGTCTTGGGCAGCTTGACGGCCGGCTTGTCGTGCCGGGCGAGGACGGCGTCCTCGATCTTGGCCTGCAGCTCGCGCGAGCGCTGCGGCTGACGGCGCGGGTCGCCCGGGGCGCCCTGGCCCTCACGGCGCGGGCGCGGGGCCGGGCTGGGGCGACGCCCGGAGAAGCCGCCGCGGGCGGGGGTGGCGTTGGGGCCGCCGCCGTACTCGGGGCGGTCGTAGCGCCGCTCCTCGGGCCGCAGCGGGCGGTCCGGGTACCGGTTGTCGTCGCGCCGGTCGTCCCGGCGGCTGTCACGCCCGTACGAGCCGGAGCCCGAGCCGGAGCCGCCGCGCGAACCGGCACCGCTGCCGCCGCCGTACGAGCCGCCGCGCGAGCCCGAACCGGACCCACCGCCGTACGAACCCCCGCGCGAGCCGGAGCCCGAGCCGGACCCGCCGCCGTACGAGCCGCTCCGCGAACCCGAGCCGGACCCGCCGCCGTACGAACCCCCACGCGAGCCGGAGCCCGAGCCGGAGCCCGAGCCGCTGCGGCCGCTGCCGCTGCCGCCGTAGGAGCCGCCGCCCCGGCCCCCGCCCTGTCCGCTGCGACCGCTGCCGCCGCCGCTGCCGTTCCTGCCGTTGCCACTGCTACGCATCAAAGTGTCCGTACGTCGTTACCGTCTGGGATGTGCGGTCGTTTCGGCCGACCTCACCGCCCCCTACCGATCAGGCGCAGCCCGACCGGCCTCGCCACTGCCGTCCACGGCCTTCACGGCAGCGGCGGCGACCGCCTCCGCGATCATCGTGCCCTCCAGGGACTCCGCTTCCACGTCGTCGACCTCGGGCAGGAAGGGAGCAAGCTCCGGCAGCTCGTCCAGGCCGCGGAGCCCCATCCGTTCCAGGAAGTAGTTCGTCGTCCGATACAGGATCGCACCTGTTTCGGGCTCGGATCCGGCCTCTTCCACCAGTCCTCGCTGTACCAGGGTACGCATCACGCCGTCACAGTTCACACCGCGGACGGCGGAAACCCTCGATCTGGACACCGGCTGCCGGTAGGAGACGACCGCCAGGGTCTCCAGTGCGGCCTGCGTGAGCCGGGCCTGCTGGCCGTCCAGCAGGAATCGGTCGACGGCCGGAGCGCAGGTGTCCCGGCTGTAGAACCGCCACCCGCCGGCGACCAGCCGCAGGTCGAATCCGCGGCCCTGGGCGGTGTATTCGGCGGCCAGTTCGCGCAGCGCCGCGGCCACCTGCGCCCGGGGCCGCTCCAGCACGCCGGCCAGCCGCTCCTCCCCGGCCGGCTCGTCGACGACCATCAGGATCGCCTCCAGCTCGGCCTTCAGTCCGGCCCCGGCCACCTCCTCGCCCTCGGCCGAATCAGCACCCTCGGCCCGATCAGCATCCTCGGCCGGATCAGCATCCTCGGCCAGATCGGCGACGCCGACCAGATCACCGACGCCGGAAGTCGACGGGGCCAACTTCTGGTGGACGACCCGGGCCTCGCCCTCCGACGAGACACCCACGGACGCCGCCACCGGCTTCACCG
Source organism: Kitasatospora sp. NPDC059812 (assembly GCF_042732075.1). NCBI lineage: Bacteria > Bacillati > Actinomycetota > Actinomycetes > Kitasatosporales > Streptomycetaceae > Kitasatospora > Kitasatospora sp. NPDC059812. The sequence goes on along the minus strand of NZ_JBHWIO010000073.1, from coordinate 1,433 downwards.
GCCCCGCCACCGGCCCCGGCAGCAGCCCCGCCACCGGCTCCGGCAGCAGCTCGAAGGCCGGCTCCAGCCACTCCCCGGCCCGCGGCCGCCCCGGCAGCCCGAGCGGGCGCCGCACCGGCCGCCCGCCGCCCCCGCCGCTCCCACTCGGGCTCCCGCTCCCACTCGGGCTCCCGCTCCCACCACTCATCGGCTCTCCTCCCGCTCGCCCACAGGCCGGTCGAACTCGTCCGTCACCTCGACCGCGCCCCGGTCCGCCTCCGCCACCCAGCGCACCAGCAGTTCGCCCAGCGCCTCCGGCTGCTCGAAGGCCAGCACCCGTTCCCGGTACAGCTCCAGCAGCGCCAGGAAACGGGCGACGACCACCAGCTCGTCCGGCGCGTCCGCGACCAGCCGCTGGAACGACGCCTCGCCGAGCTCGGTGAGCAGCCCGACCACCAGCCCGGCCTGCTCGCGCACGCTGACCGGCGGGCTGTGGATGTGATCGACGTACACGACGGGTTTCGGCTTGGGTTCCATGGCCCTGGCCGCCAGCTCCGCGAGCCGCTCCGGGCCGATGGTGATGACCACCTCGGGCAGCAGCCCGGCATGCCGGGGCTCCAGCCCGACGGTGCGCGGGCGTCGGGCCAGCTCGGCGGCCCAGCGCTCGCCGAAGAGGGCCGCCGCCCGCTTGTACGCCCGGTACTGCAGCAACCGGGCGAACAGCAGGTCGCGGGCCTCCAGCAGCGCCAGGTCCTCCTCGTCCTCGACCTCGGCGGCGGGCAGCAGCCGGGCGGCCTTGAGGTCGAGCAGGGTCGCGGCGACGACCAGGAACTCGGTCGCCGCGTCCAGGTCCCAGTCCGGGCCCATCGCCCGGATGTGTGCCATGAACTCGTCGGTGACGGTGGCCAGCGCCACTTCGGTGACGTCGAGCTTGTGCTTCGCGATCAGGCTGAGCAGCAGGTCGAAGGGGCCTTCGAAGTTGTCCAGCCGCACCCGGAAACCGCCCCGCGGCTGTTCCTCGGTCGCGTTCACGGCGGTGGTGGGTGGTTCGGCGGTGCTCGGCATGACGGTCCATCTTCACCCGGCCCGGCCGCCCGCCCCGCCCCCGGGGCCGTCGACACGCCGTCGACACCGCACTACGCAGAAACGCCGCGCCGGGGATGCCACACCGGGACCGCCGCACCGGAGGCACCGCACCGGCAGCACCAGAAGCACTACCGACGCCCAGGAAGGGGCCTAGCGACCGCGCAACCGCCGGACCAGGATGGAGGCCTCACCGCGCTGCTCCAGGTCCGCCAGGACGACCGCGATGGCCTCCCGGACGATCCGCCCGCGGTCCACGGCCAGGCCGTGCTCGCCGCGCAGCACCAGCCGGGCGTGCTCCAGGTCCATGAGCTCCTCGGCGGACACGTACACGGTGATCTTCTCGTCGTGCCGCTCGCGCCCGCTGGGGC
>NZ_JBHWIO010000072.1:26626-46604 GCF_042732075.1 Kitasatospora sp. NPDC059812 | reverse complement strand
CCCCCCCCACCCCCCCCCCCGCGCCGCGCGTGAGAGGTGGGGGGGGGCCGCGGCGCGGGCCGCCCGCCGCGGCCGGCGAACGGACCGGGGACGGGGCGGGTCCGACGATTCGCGCCCCCGGCGGGAACCGTCGGACCCCTCTCGGCGAGCCGTCAGCCGATCTTCCAGCGCTGGGCCGGGTCGTTGCCGTTGCAGGACGTCACCGAGGTGAGCTGGGCGACGCCGTTGGACTTGAGGCACTGGCCGGTGGCCACGTTCTGGATCAGGTACCAGCCGCGGTCCTCGTCGGTCCGGATCCACTTCTGGTTGGCCGGCAGCCAGTCGCCGGCCGGGCGGTTGAGGCCGTCCCAGCCGCCGGGGGTGTCCCAGAGCTGGACGGCGCCCGAGCCGGTGTCGAGGTCGACGACCTTGCCGGCCGAGCCGTGCGAGATGGCGGTGGTGCCGTCGCAGTAGCCCCAGAACGACCAGGTCTGCGCGGCGCTCTGGTTGCCCTGGTAGACGCCGATCCGCTGGCCGTTGACCTCCGTGTTGGCCGGCAGGTCGAGGGCGCCGGTGGCGCCGTTGTAGACGGAGGTGACGGTCTGCAGGTTCGGCGCCAGCTCGCAGCCGGCGGCGTGCGCGGCCGGGGCGGTGACCACGGCCGCCCCCGCGACGGCCGCGACGGCGCCGAGCCCGGCGAGGAACCTGCGGGTACGGGTGACGGGTTTCATCGGGTTCTCCTTCTGGGTGTGGTGGATCCGGGTGTGGTGGATCCGGGTGTGGTGGATCCGGGTGTGGTGGAGGTGCGGCATCAGCCGCGCGGGACCTGGAGGGCGTCCCACTGCTTGGGGCCGGGGATTCCGTCGGCGTCACTGCCGGAGTCGCCCAGCTTGTGCTGCCAGTTGCGGAAGGATTCGAGGTCCGCCCCGGACCACTCGGGGCCGGGGCCCTCGGCGTAGGCGGAGCAGCCCTCGGCGACCAGGCGCTCTCCCATCCGGGTGATGACGTCGCTCTTCTGGCCGTCCTGGAAGAAGTCGGCGCCGGGGAAGGGCTCGCAGCCGCCCTCGCTCCCGCCCCCGTCCCCGCCGCTGTCGGCCTGGGGCCGGGCGCCGCCGTTCGGCTGGTCGGCGGCGGAGGCCTCCTGCCCGAAGTAGACCGCCCCCTGGCGGTCCCGCCACTGCGGGTCGGCGAGGATGACGCCGTCGGCGAAGTCCGGGACGCCGTACCCGTACACCCAACTCGACTTGCGGTCACGGGTCTTGAGGTAGACGCCGTCGCCCTCGGAGCTGCCGTCGTCGTTGGTGTTGCCCTCGACGGTGGTGATGGTGGAGCTGGTGTAGGCGACGCAGATGCCGGTGTGGCTGCCGCCGCCGGGGCCGTAGAACACCTGGCCGCCGATCACCGGGTAGTCGGTGAAGCGGTCGCGGTCCTTGAACCAGGCGACGCCCTCGGCACAGGAGGCCGTCACCGGGAACAGCCCGGCGTTGCCGGACTGCTGGGCGCACCAGGCGACGAAGGTCGCGCACCAGGCCTCGCCCTGGGACCACTCCAGGCCGGGGACGGCCGGCGAGTACTTCTGGATGTTGTTCCAGTGCGAGCCGCTGCGGCCCTCCTGGTATCCGACCTCGTCTCGGGCGACGCGGATCAGGTCCGCCGCGTTCGAGGACATGAGGGTGGCTCCTTGCTTGCTGTGGCTGCTGTGGCTGCTGGGGGGACGGGGAGGTCAGGCCTGGGCGAAGGTCTGGACGTAGCGGCCCCAGTTGCCGCGCTGGCGGGGGGTGTAGCCGATGCCGATGGAGGTGAAGTCGCGGCCCAGGATGTTGTCGCGGTGGTGCGGGCTGTTCATCCACATCTGCATGGCCTCCGCCACGCTGTTGCCCGGGGTGACGTTCTCGGCGGCCGAGCGGAACTGGAAGCCGGCGGCGTGGATGCGGTCCCACGGGTTGCTGCCGTCGGTGCCGTCGTGCTGGGTGAGGTCGTGGGACGCCATGTCGTTGGCGTGCCGCTGGGCGGCGGCGCTCAGGCGGTCGTCGAGCCGCAGCGGCTGGAGGCCGGCCCGGCCGCGCTCGGTGTTGACGGAGGCCAGCATCTCGGTGCGGAAGTCGCCGCCGGGCTGCGGCTGGGGCTGCGGCTGCTGCTGGCCGCCGGCGCCGCCGTTCTGGCCGCCGGCCGGGATGAGCTGCCAGCGCTGCGCCGGGTTGTTGTCGTCCTGCTTGGTGAGGGTGAGCGGGGCGCCGGGGGCGGCCGCGGTGAGGAACAGCTGGCCCTCGTCGCCGCGGGCGGTCCGGACCCGGAACCAGTCGTTGTCGATGACGTCCAGCACCCAGCGCTGGTTGGGCTGCCCGTGCTCGTTGAACAGCCAGGTCTGGCCGGTGGAGTAGTTGTAGTCGATGACGACGGCCTGGCCGGGGGCGTGCTTGCCGTTGGTGAGCTGGGTCTCCAGGAGCCAGCTGCCGCCGTCCTTGGCCCAGAAGACCCAGCCCTGGGCGGTGGTGCCGTTGGGGCCCCAGGACTGGACGGGGGTGCCCGGGCTGCTCTGGCTGGAGCGCACGTCGGCGACCGTTCCGTTCGCGGACTTGAGGGTCCAGACCTGGCCGTTCTGCGGGAGCGTGGGCATGCGTGGCGCCTATCTTCGGTGGGAGTGGCCCCGGCTCCGCACTGGTGCGGTCCGCGACCTGACGAGAGAGAAGATCGCGGACCGCGGTAGACAAGTGATCAACAAGGGGTGGAGGGCCGTCGGGGACACGCTTTAGGGCTGCGGCAGGCCGTCCAGCAGGGCCCTGGTCTGCTCGGCGTCCTTGGCGAGCCCGAGCCGCTCGTACACCTCCAGCGCGTCCGCGAGGCAGGCCCGGGCCTGGCGGGGGCGGCCGAGGCCGGTGAGCGCGGTGCCCAGGGTGCGCAGCAGTGCGGCCTCCAGGGCGGCGCTGGTGCGGCGGGCGAGCGGCAGCGCCGCCTCGGCGGCGTCGGCGGCGAGCAGCCAGCGCTCGGCCTCGGCGTGGATCCGGGCGGCGAGGTCGCCCGCCGCCGCCGCGAACACCGTCACCTGGAGGGCGGCGAACTCGTCGCGGGCGCCGACGGCGTGGGCGAGTGCCGCCTCCGGGTCGCCGCACAGCCGAAGGACCCGGGCCAGGTAGTAGCGGCCGGTGGCGGCGGACACCGGGCCGGAGCCGCTCATCAGGCGGGCGCCGCGCTCGGCGGCGTCCCGGGCCTCGGCCAGCCGGCCGGTCTGGGCGCAGCTGAACGCGAACTCGCCGAGGGCGCTGCCCTCGGAGCGTTCGGCGCCGAGGCGGCGGAACAGGTCGGCGGCGCGACCGGCGTGTCGGGCGGCGTCGGCGTAGCGGCCGTGGACGCGGGCGTTGCCGCCGAGGGTGAGCAGGGCCTTGGCGAGGACGCGGACCTTCGGGCCGTCGCCGCTGCCCCCGTTGCCGCCGTCGTCGTCCTGGCAGAGCGCGACGGCCTGGTGGATGTCCTGTTCGGACTCGGCGTAGCGGTTGATGTGCCAGAGCATGCCGCCGCGCACGTAGCGGGCGAGGGCGAGCGGGCCGTGGTCGCCGCGGGCGGCGGCCTCGCGGGCGATGCGGTCGGAGAGGTCGGCGATGTCGCTGGTCTGGGTGCGTTCGGCGAGTACGGAGCCCATCCGGTCGGCGAGTTCGGCCGCGCGGTCGAGCGGCAGCGCCGGGTCGGCGCAGCTCAGGGCGATGGCGGCGGCGTGCACGCCGGCCTGTTCGCGCATCCAGCGGACGGCGGCGGGCCCGTCCGTGATCGTCTTCCCGGGGGAGCGGACGGGCGCGTCGAGCAGGCTGAGTTCGACCGGGTCGGCCTTGCGGGCGGCGCGGTCGGCGTTGCGGGCGGTGGCCAGGCAGTAGTCGACCAGCCGGTCGGCGGCGGCGGTGCGTTCGGTGGCGGGTTCCTCGGCGGCGAGCCGGCCGCGGGCGTAGTCGCGGACCAGGTCGTGGAAGCCGTAGCGGCCGAAGCGGGGGGAGTGCAGCAGGTTGAGGTCGACGAGTGCTTCGAGGAGTTCGTCGGTCTCGGTTTCGGTGCGGCCGAGCAGTGCGGCCGCGCAGGGCAGCGGGACGTCGGGGGCGTCGGGCAGGGACAGCAGGCGGAAGGCGCGGGCGAGTTCGGTGTCGAGGCGGTGGTAGGAGAGGGCGAAGGTGGCTTCCACCGTCCGTTCGCCGTCGCTGAGTTCGGCCAGTCGGTGTTCCCGGCGCAGTCCGTCGGCGAGCGCGGCCAGGGTGAGCGCGGGGTCGGCGGCGAGCCGGGAGGCGACGATGCGCACGGCGAGCGGCAGCAGTCCGCAGGCTCGCACGATCTCGTCGGCGGCCACGGGTTCGGCGTCGACGCGGTCGGCGCCGATGATCCGGGTCAGCAGTTCCAGTGCCTCGGCGGGCGGCAGGGTGTCCAGGCGCATCTGGTGCGCCCCGGCGAGGCCGGCCAGTCGGACGCGGCTGGTGACGAGGACGGCGCAGCCGGACGAGCCGGGCAGCAGTGGTTCGACCTGGCCGAGGGTGGCGGCGTTGTCGAGGACGACGAGGACCCGCCGCCCGGCCAGCGCCGAGCGGTAGAGGGCGGAGCGCTCCCCGGTGTCGAGCGGGATCTCGGCGGCGGCCACGCCGAGGGCGCGCAGGAAGCCGGCGAGCACCGTGCCAGGGTCCAGCGGGGTGTGGTCGGCGCCGCGCAGGTCGGCGAAGAGCCGCCCGTCGGGGAAGCGCCCGTGGGCCTGTCGGGCGACGTGCACGGCGAGCGTGGTCTTGCCGACCCCGCCCATGCCGTCCAGGGCGGAGACCACGACGGCTCGCCCGCCGGCCCCGGCGAGGTGGTCCACCAGGGTCTCGACCTCCTCGGTGCGGCCGGTGAAGTCGGCCAGGCCGTCGGGCAGTTGGTCGGGCGGCTGCCAGGCGGGGGCGGGTTCGGCGCGGGCGGAGGCGGATGCGGCGGGGGCGGGCAGCAGGGACGGGTCCTCGCGCAGGATCCGCAGGTGCAGTGCGGCGGGGCCGTCCTCGGCCGTCGGCGCGGCGGCGGCGGCCGTCGACGGCCGGCGGGTGTCCTCGTGCCGGGTGGGCCCGTCCCCGCCGGGCGGCAGCCGGCGGCGGGCGTCCTCGTACACGGCGAGTGCCTCGGCCTTGCGGCCCGCCTGGTAGAGGGCGCGCATCAGGACGGCGGTCAGCCGGGGCCGTTCGGGGTGTTCCAGGGCGAGGGCGGCGGCCTCGGCCGTCAGGCCGGTGTGGTCGCCGATCTCCGCGTCCAGCTCCAGCCGCGTCTCCTTGGCGTGAAGTCGCTGTTCGGCGAGGTGGGAGCGGACGGCCTCGGCGTGCGGCCCGGGCAGTCCGGCCAGCGGTTCGCCGACCCACAGCCGCTGCGCGGCCAGCAGGACCTCCCGGACCTCCTGCGGCGGGGCCTGCTCGTCGCGTAGCCGTCCGGCCGTGGCCAGCAGTTCCTCCCAGCGGGCCGCGTCCACCTCCGCGTCGGGCACCCGCAGCGCGTAGCCGTCGCCGACGCGCACCAGCGGCATCCGCTGCGGATCCGGCCCGGTGTACGGCTTGAAGGCCGACCGCAGCCGGGAGACGGCCAGTTGGACGGCCTTGCGGGGGTCGGCGGGCGCTGCCCCGCCCCACACCCCCTCCACCAGCACCGGCGTCGCCACCGTCCGTCCGGCGGCGCTCAGCAGCACCGCCAGGACGGCCCGCTGCTGCGGCCGGCCCAGTTCGATCTCCCGCTCCCCGTGCCAGGCGCGCAGTGGCCCCAGCAGTCCGAACCGCAGCCCGGACGCCCCGATGTCAACCATGTCCCGTCCCCGAATGTCGTCCGGTGCCCGGATCACGCCACTTCCGTACGGACGGCGGCGCCCCCTGATCCGGTCACCTATGCTCTGTCACGGATTGTGTACTTGAAACTCATGGCTTCGAGGGGTGGGGGCATGGGGCTCGAATTCCGTGTGCTGGGGCCGCTGCGGGCCCGGTGCGACGGCCACGAGATCGACCTCGGTCGGCCGCAGCAGCGGGCCGTGCTGGCCGCCCTGCTGCTGGCCCCGGGCCAGCTCGTGCCCACTGAACGGCTGGTCGAGGGCTTGTGGGGCGAGGATGACGCCCGTTGGCCCAAGGCTCCGGCCGGCCAGATCGGCACCCACGCGCACCGGCTTCGCCGCGCCCTCGCGGCCCCCGGCCTACTGGTCGCCACGGCCGGTGGCTACCGGCTGGAGGTGGATCGGGCCGCCGTCGACCTGTTCCGCTACGAGGACGGAGTGAGCCAGGCCGTCACGCTGCGCTACGACGACCCCCTGCGGGCCCGGGAGTTGCTCGCCGGCGCGCTCGCGCTGTGGGAGGGGCGCGCGCTGGACGGCGTGCCCGGCGGTTTCGCCGAACGCGCCCGCGAACGGCTCGCCGCCGGCCACCACGCCGCCGTCAAGGTGCTGCACGACCTGGACCTGGCGCTCGGCCGGCACACCGAGGCGCTGCCCGCGCTGGACGCGCTCGCCGCCGCACACCCGCGCGACGAGGAGGTGCAGCGCCTCCACCTGCTGGCCCTGCACCGCTGCGGGCGGACGGCCGAGGCACTGGCCGCCTTCGAGGCCCTGCGCGAACGGCTGGACCGCGAGCTGGGGCTCGAACCGGCACCGGCGGTCGCGGACCTGCACGCCCGCATCCGCGGAGGGGGCGCCGAGCTCGCGGCGCCGTCCGCCCCGGTACCGCCGCGGCGGCCCGCCCGGCCCTGCCAACTGCCGCCGGACATCCCCGACCTGGTCGGGCGGGCGGCCCAGGTGCGGGAGGCCGAGCGGATCCTGCGGTCCGGTGTCGGTGATGTCGACGGTGCTGGTGTCGGGGCCGGTGTCGGGGCCTCGCCGGTGCTCGGCCTGTCCGGGCCGGCCGGCAGCGGCACCTCCGCGCTCGCCGTGCACCTGGCGCACACCGTCCAGGACGCCTTCCCGGACGGGCAGCTGTACGCGGCCGGCGAGACGGCGGAGCCGGGCACGGTGCTGGCCGCCTTCCTGCGGGCCCTGGGGGAGCGGCCCGTCGAGGACGCCGGTGTCGGCGAACTGGGCGCACGCTACCGGGCCGCGCTCGCCGGGCGGCGGGTGCTCGTCGTGCTCGACGGCGTCACCGACCCGGCGCCGCTGCTGCCCGCGGTGGCGGGCTGCGCGGCCGTCGTGGCCGGCGCCGAACCGGGCGCCCTGCCCGCCGACGCGGCCCGGCTGGCCGTGGGCCCGCTGGAGCCGCAGGACGCGTACGAGCTGCTGGCCCGGGTCGTCGGCGCCGAGCGGATCCGCCGGGAGCCGGGCCCGGCCGCCGAGGTCGCCGAGCTCTGCGGCTACCTGCCCGTACTCCTGCGGTCGGTGGCGGCGCGCCTCGCCGCCCGCCCGCAGTGGTCCGTCGCCGACCTGGTCCGCTGGCTCGCCGAACGGGGCGCCTGAACGGCGCTCCGTTCGGGGGCGGGGGCTAGTAGAGGTCCGAGGACATCGCCCACATGCGGATGTCGCTGGTGGGCGTGGTGACGATGGGGACCTCGCCGTCACCCCAGTAGATGGCGACGCCGCCGAGCCTCTTCACCACCAGCCGGGCGCCCGGGTGCCCGTACGTGCCGGAGGACCAGCACACGCCCCCGGAGGCGGAGTAGACGACCAGGTTGCCGTCGGACTGCATGACCGCCTTGTACCCGCAGTGGTTCACGTTGGTGCGGGAGTCCCACACGGCCAGCGGGTTCGGGGTGTTGTACCCGCGGTAGACGACCAGGTTGCCGTCGGACTGCATGATCAGCCGGGAGTTCTCGGAGTCGACGTGCCAGCCCGGGTAGAGCGGCTCGTCGTTCCAGAGCGTGTGGGTCGACGGGTCGTACGCCGCCTGCGCGGTGCCGGCCCCCAGCATCGTCCCCGTCAGCGCCAGCGCCGCGGCCGCCACCCCGACGGCCATGCGTCGCACAGTCTTCACTGCCTTCACTGCCTTCATCCCCGGGTACCTCTTTCGTCCATATCGCGCCCGTGAAAGTACGGGGCGCCCCGTGGAAACGACCATGGGGCAAGGCGGTAGACAAACGATGAACGATCCCGTTGATGGGCGGGGACGGGACGGCTCAGCCGCCGTGTTCCTCGTCCTCGTGGGCGGTGGTGTGGCCGGTGTGGCCGGTGTGGTCGGCGCGGTCTGCGGCCGGGCCGGACAGCACCCGCCGGGCGTTGGCCTCGGCCTCGCGCTCGAAGTGGTCGGACGGGTCGCTGATGCTCAGCCCGGAGCCGTTGTCGGAGCCCGCCACGGGGCCCTGCCGCTGCTGGAGGACGTGGGTCAGCTCGTGGGCGAGGGTGTGCCGGTCGCCGCCGCCGTCGCCGATGACGACGTGGTTGCCGGAGGTGTAGGCGCGGGCGCCGATCTCGGCGGCGGAGCTCCGGGCGGCGCTGTCGTCGTGGATCCGGACGTCCGAGAAGTCGGCGCCCAGGCGGGCCTCCATGTCGGCGCGGGTGGCGCCGTCGAGCGAGCGGCCGCCGCTGCGCAGCACGTCGTGGACGGCGGCGCCGGAGCGCTGCACCTGGCCGGCCCGCTGGAGTCGCTGGACGACGGCGGCGTTCCCGACGGACGCCTGGAGGCCGAGCAGTGCGGGTGCTGGTGTCCGGGCGGAGGCGGGAGAGCTGGTCGAGGGGGCGTGCGCCTTGTCGTCACTGTCGCGGGTCCTCATCGGCGTCCCTTCGGGTCGATGGCCGGTGAGTCCTGGATACCCCGCCCACGCCCGGAGCGGTAGGGATGGCGGGGGCAGCAACCCTGCCCCCGGGGGCATCACAGCCCGTTGGTTGGTCCCCAACATGTGGACGGAGCAAGAGGATTGCCGTCGAGGGTAGGGCGTGCAGGCGAGGCGGCCATGCTGGATCAGTGAAGCCGGTACTCCTCGTGCGGGATGGCTCGCTCCCACACCGTTTCGAATGTCGACTTCACCAGTTCGACGACGGCCGGCTCGGTGCGCCATTCACGGTCGACGACCTCACCGACGCCCGAGAAGTACGTGAACAGCACCGACGCCCCGTCGAACAGCCACAGGTCGGTGCCGGGCAGCGCGATGTCGGCCGCCTGCCGGCGGGGAAGCCAACGGACCTGTTCGCCCGCTCGGACGTTCGGGAACGTCACGTCGTACTCGTATCGGATGTAGTCGGTGACCGGCTCGGAGACGACCCGGGCGCGCCTCATCGCGACACCGCGTGCCGTCGTCTCGGCTACCACGTCCAGGAACGGGCGCCACCAGGACGATCGCTCGGCAGCAGGGTCAAGGCGTTTGCCCTGCTGCCATGCGATGAACTCGGGGTCGCTGGGCTGGTAGGTGTCGCGCATCTCAAGGTGTACGGCGGAAATTTTGGCCGCAGCCAGGCCCTCAAGTACTGGGTTCGTCATCGTTCCTCCTCATCGCCGCGCAGATCTGCTTTGCCGCCCGCTCGTTGGCTTCCAACGAGCGGGCGGGAGGGGCCTCGTCCTACGACACCCGGCTGATGACGGTGGTCGGGCCGTCGAGGAAGACCTGCTGCTCGTCGCCGACGATCCGGAGCCCGAACCGGTCCGGGCCCGGTCGGTCGGCCTTCTCCCACCAGCCGTGGGCCTTCTCGATCTCGTCCCAGAGTCGGCGAGGCCCGTACTGCGAGACCGTGAACCGGTCCTCCTGGCGGCCGTCGTGGTCCACCGCGGCCCACGAGGTGGCGTCCGTGGTGGCCACCCACAGGCGGGTGGCCACCCCCTCGACGTCGGGTTCGTGGTGCCAGGCGGTCCACACGTCGCCGAGTTTCAGACCGAGCGCGAACCGCACGTCCAGGTCCTCGCCGCACACCTGCCACGGCGACAGCCGGGTGGTGGACTCGTCGGGCTGGTGGTGGTCGCGCACGACGTCCCGGTAGATCCGCAGGTCCGTCCGCTGAGCGCGCATCAGCATGAACGACCCGTGCGCGCTGAACTTCCCGTAGGTGTGCTGCTCGCCGACGACGAGCCGGAGCAGTCCGAAGGAGAGCATCGGGCTCTCCCACGGTGTGACGATCACGCCGCCGGGGTCGGTCTGTTCGATCCACGCCGTCGGCACCCTGCTGACCGAGCAGGTGGAGATGATCCGGTCGTACGGCTGCCGGGGGGCCCAGCCGTCGGCGCCGTCCCCGCTGACGGCCTCCACGGCGAGCCCGGCCGCGTTGAGCGAGGCGCGGGCCTGCCGGGCGACGTCAGGGTCGACCTCGATGGAGGTGACCCGGTCGGCGCCGAGCCGGTGGGCGAGCAGCGCGGCGTTCCAGCCCGTTCCGGTGCCGATCTCCAGGGCCTTCAAGCCCGGCCAGACACCGAGGTCGTCGAGCATCCGCACGACCATGGCGGGCGAGGAGGCGGAGGACGACGCCCAGGCCTCCGCGCTGTCGGCCGGTTCCTCGCCGTCGTTGACCTGCGTGACGACAGGCCCGTTGGCGTAGGCGGCCTCGAACCACCGGTCGGGCTCGTCCCGGAGGTCGCAGGGCCGGAGGTCTCCGTTCTCGTCGTCCAGCCAGATCCGGTCCGGCAGGAACCGGTGACGCGGGGTCGCCCTGACCGCGTCCTTCCATTCCTGCGGGACGGGCTTGCCGAGTTCTTCGCTGATGGCCAGGAGCAGGCCGCGCACGGCGGCCTGCTCCTGGTGGATGTTCTCCGTCACTGGTCCTTCTTTTCGTGCTTCGGAGGCGGCTTCGGGCGCGAGGTGTCCTTGGACGGCTTGTCCTTGCCCGGGTCCTGCTGGCCCGCGTGCTTGCCGGCCGTTCCGCTCATTGGCCCTCCCTGTTGGTCGGTGAGGTGTGGAGGTCGTCGCGTGGCTACAGGTCCGGCGGCCTCGGCGACGGGGGCGAGGCGGGCTTCTTCGGCTTCGGGGGATCGGTGACCTGCAACGGCCTGCTCCTGTCAGCTCGTTGTGTCCTCAACGGTAGGGAGGGGGCCTGCGCCCGGTCGATGAACTTGCTCGACCTTGCCCGGATTCACCCGAGCGCGTTGATGGCCTGGGTGATGAGCGAACGCGCCTCGGCGCCGTAGACCGCGATGCTCGCCAGCTCGGAGAAGGCCTGGCCGTACTCGGCGATCTCCGCTGGTTGGGTGATGGTGAGGTGGGCGGAGACAAGCTCGACGTTCACCTGCGCATCGTCGTACATGGTGAAGGACTCAACCGGCCATCCTGCACCCCTGGTTGTCCCGAGGGGAATCACTCCGAGGCTGACCGAGGGAAGGGAACCGACACCGATCAGATGGCCAAGTTGGCCCAGGAGGACGTCCGGCGTGCCGATGACCGTTCGCAGCACCCACTCCTCGACCAGGACGGCGAAGCGGTGGTCTCCGGTGTGCAGCACGTTCTGCCGCTCCATCCGTACGGCGACGGCTTCATCGACGTCGTCGGGCGTGTTGCGCAGCGACACGATCGTGTGGAGCACCGCACGCGTGTAGGCGGCGGTCTGGAGCAGGCCAGGGACGACCCACGACTGATACATGCGGAAGCGGCGTGTCCGCTCGAACAGCGGGCGTACGGATTCCTGCGCCCGCTTGAGTCCGGCTCGTTCGAGGCGGCGCCACTCGACGTACATGCCTTCGATGTTCCGGGCAGTCGCGATGAGGTCCGCGGCCTGATCAGGGACGCCACAGATGGCCGTCCAGACGCGTATGTCAGCCTCCGACGGCATCACCCGGCCACTCTGGATCTTGGAGCACTTCGATTCATGCCACCCAGCGGCCTCGGCCACCGCCCGCGCGCTGAGTCCGGAGTCTCGCCGGATATCGCGCAGACGCTGGCCGAGAGCCTGTTTGGCTTGCTGGACGCTGGATGACGCGGACACGGTCTAGTGCAGCCGGAAGTCCTTGTGCGGCACTGCCCGCTCCCAGACGGCCTCGAACGCGGAGTGGCAGAGCTTCAGGATCTCCGGGTCGGTGCTGATCTCGTCGTCGACGAAGTCGCCCTCGCCGCTGAAGTGGTGGACGACGAGGTACTGCCCGTCGATCAGCCAGAAGTCATTGCCGGGGAGCGCGAGGTCGGTCGTCTGCCTACGCGGAAGCCAGCTGACCTGCTCGCCGGAGGCGATGTTCCGGAACGTGATCTCGTGCTCGAACCGGACGTACTCGCTGACCGGCTCCGACACCACGCGGGCGCGCCGGATCTCGACGCCTCGGGCGGTGGTCTCCTGGACCAACTGCAACCAAGGGCTCCACCACGTCGAACGGTCGGCCGGGTCGTCGCGGAGCCCGTCGAGCCAGCGGACGAACAGCGGATCGTCTCGCATGTAGCCGTCGCGCATCTCAAGGTGAAGCGCCGAGCGGGTGCAGGACCGCAGCAGGTCCTCAAGCGTGGGGGCCGCTGCCACCGTTCACCTCCGGGAAGAACTGCATCATTCGCCTGGGGAATTCGATCACGGTCTCGTGCCCGGGGACGTCCATCTGCGCGAGACGGTCCGGGTCGAGGACCTTCCAGCCCTGGAGGATGTAGTTGCCCGTCACGTCATCGAGGTAGACGGTCGGGGACTTGCCTTCGGGGCTGTCGGGGTCTTGTCCGAGCTTGTGCAGCGCCATCGTGGGCCTCCTCGTGGTTGGAGTCGATCGCTGTGAGAGAGCTTGCCGCACAATTCGGTACCCGCACCACGAACTTGCTTGAACTTGCTCGGCGAGAGCGAGCAGGTTCATGCAGTGGAAGACGCTGACATTCTTTTTGATGCCCTATCAGATCCAGCTTTCGGCAGCCGCGGTGAGCAGCCGCCGGGCGTCCGCGTCGTAGAGCGCACTCGGGGCCAGTAGGTCGAAGACCTTGCGGTACTGGGCGATCTCCTCGGGCAGACCCAGCCGGAGTTCGCCGCTGACGACCTCAACGGAGGCCAACTGGTCGTCGAAGATCCAGAACCCGTGCACGGGTGAGGCGGGCAGGCGTGTGCGGAACGGCACGACGCCCAGGCGCAGGGCCGGGAGGGTCGTCGCGGAGACCAGGCGGTCGATCTGGGCGCGCATCACCTCGGCGGAGGCGGTCCCGTAGAGCAGGGCGGCCTCGGTGAGGAGGATGTGCCAGTGCCGGCCGCCGGGCGAGTGCGAGTACAGGATCTGCTGACGGGCGAGGCGGGCGGCCACGGCGGCGTCCGTGTCCGGCGGGCTGTCGTTGAGCTGGGCGTGCTCGCGGAACCGTGCAGCCGCGTAGTCGGCGGTCTGGAGAAGGCCCGGTACCCAGCAGGGTTCGAATGCGCGGATGGTCTGTGCCGCGGCCTCCATGTCGGCCCAGGACTTCTGGACTGCGGCGTGGCCCTGTCGCAGCTCGTGCCGCCATTGGGCGTACCGGTCGTCCAGCTCGTGCAGTTGGACGACGAGTTCCGCAGCGGCCTCGGGGACGTCGCAGGCGTCGGCCCAGGCCCGGACGTCGGCGACCGTGGGGGATTGCCGCCCTTGCTGGAGCTTGGACACCTTGCTCGCGGGCCAGCCGAGCCGGCCCGCGAGGGTGCGTCCGTCGAGCCCGGCCGCCGTACGGATCGTGCGAAGGCGTCGGCCGAGTTCCAGGCGGGCTTCGTGGACGCCCTGTCGTGTGGTGCTCAACGCGGGCTGCCGGTGAGTCGCAGCTTCACGATTGCTCCTCCTAGCCGAAATTTCTCAAAGTTTCTCACCGGCGTGGTCGTGACGGAAGGTCGGAATCGGCCAACGGCGCGTCGTGGCGGGCGCTTTGAGGGCGGGAATCTGGCTGGGTAACGAGATCGCCCGCTCGTCGGGATCGACGAGCGGGCGAGGGTGCGTAGCTGTGGAGTGGGCCTGCCTCAAGCGCCGAAGAGGCGGCGGCGGGGAGGGCGCGCGACGACCGAGGCGTGTTTGAGGGTGCCGGTGAGCTCGATACGGAGCCGGGGCCTGGCGTCGCCGCCGCTGTCGAAGCGCTGCTTGACCTTGGAGAAGACCAGGGTGAGACCGTCGGTGTCGAGGGTGACGAGGCCCGGCGGGCTGATGATGAGCAGCTTGCCGTGCCGCAGGGACACGTCGATCAGAAGGGTGTCGGCCGTGATCACCGCCTCGGTGAAGTCGAGGACGACCGTGCAGTGCTTCGGCCGCAACTCGATGTGCCGGGGGACCACCCAGCGCCCCGCCCGGGTGTACTTGCCGCCGCGCTGGTCGATGACCAGCACGTCCTTCGGCACGGCCACGGCCGACGCGAAGCTCGGCAGGTCGGTGGTCAGCTCGGCCAGCTCGGCGAGCGTCCGGGCCGAGAGCGCGGCTTCCAGCCGGGTTTCGAGTTCTTCGGGGGTGAGCCGGCCGTCTGCGGCGGCGACCTGCAGCGTTTCTACGATGCGGTCCCGGTCCTGATGGGATGCCCGTAGCGCGGGCAGGTCTCTCGACATGGGTCCACGCTAACCCAGGGCGGGCGGCCCGGAACAGGGAGTTGGGCGGAGGCGGTCAGCACCAAGTGTGCTGACCACTGGGCGTGCGGTAGAGGTTCAGATGAGGTAGTCGAACTCGCCGGCCTTGGCGCCGAGGACGAGGGCGCGGAGTTTGGCGGTGGTGGTGGTGACAATGATGTCGGGGTCGTCGGATTCGCGGAGGTGGCGGAGGTCGTCGTCGCCCTGGGCAAGTTCAAGGCAGGCATCGGCGCCTTCTGCGTCGCTGTAAGACGACTTTTGCCAGACGAGGTGGGACATCGGACGCCTTTCAGGTCTGAAGCTCGTAGAGGAGATGGTGAATGAGCCCCCAAGAGTCACGTGTATCGAGCTTACGCAGGGCGCCGTTGCAGTCGACAGGCGGGAGTGAGAGCTCGCTCAACTGCTGGAACTTCTGCACGTAGGCATCAACATCGACTGGGTCTCCGAGGTGCTCCGAACGCTTCGGGCCGGAGAGGATCACCGTCGACAGCTCAAGGCATCCCGGGTCGCAGAACAGGAATGAAGCCGAGAGCGGCGCATGCCTGGGCGCGGTGAATGGCAGTACCTGGATGCTGACATTCGGCAATTCCGCCACTTCGATCAGATGAAGAAGCTGAGACCGCATGACTGTGTCTCCGGCAAAGCGCATGCGCAGCGCGGCTTCATGGATGACGAACTTGAACTGCCGTGGCTTGTCATCTGCGAGGATCCGCTGTCGGCCGCTTCGGAAACGGACCTGTGTCTGGGGTTCCCATGGGCTCCTGGCGTGACCACCCTCGTAGATCGCCTTCGCGTAGTCGGGTAGTTGCAGCACCCCTGGGATGTAGAGCGAGTCGTAGCTGTGCAGCCGGACGGAGCGGTCCTCTGCCTCGGCCAGATCCAGGGCGAGGGGCGGGACCTTTCCCTTGAACTCGGTCCACCAGCCCTTGCCATCGCTCGCCCCGAGAGCGCGCAAGAGGGCGGCATAGGTCTCATCCGTGCACCCGTAGCCGTCAAGAAGAGTCGCGAGCCGTTCCGAGTCGAGTGCCGTGCGCGCCGCCTCGATGTGGCTGAGCTGCGGCCCGGCGATGCCGATGAGGGCACCGGCATCCTTGACCGCCAGCCCGGCGGCCTCGCGCAGCCGCCTCAGCTCAGCGCCGAACCGCCGCTGCCGTTCGCTGATTTGGGTCCTGAGTGCCAAGGGGGGTTCCTTCCGTGTCGGGGCAGTCTCCACCCACACGAGTGAGCTTATCCAAGCTGGGTGGGTCTTCTCCGCGATTAGGTTGCACGCGTGAGCCCTGTGCTCTTACTCTCAGTGTTGCACCGGTCACATGACGGATCGTCAGTGACTCCCCCCTCTCCCTCCCGGGGTCTCTCATGCGTGCTTCCAACCCTCCCGACTGGACCGCCGCCCGCACCGAACTGTGCGACCTCCTCACCACCGCCGGCTGGCCGCCCCCCACCATCTGCGACGCCGAACTCGCCCTCCACGAACTCTTCTTCAACGCGTGGAAGCACGCCGGGAGCCTCGCGCCCCTCGTCGTGCTCTCCCTCCTGGAGTGCAGGCTCCGCGTCTCGGTCTGTGACGACAGCCAGATCCTCCCGCCCGAGCCGTGCGCCCCCGCCGACCCCTACGCGCTCTCCGGTCGAGGTCTGCACCTCGTCCGTTCCCTCGCCCACCGCTTCGGCGCCGACCTGCGCAAGCAGGGCAAATCCGTCTGGTTCGAGCTGCAGTTGGACGCCGCCTGATGCCCCTTCCCCGCCGCCGCCCGATGCTCCCGACAGACCCCCGGATCCGGTACTACACCGACGACCACATCCGCACGCTCCTCGCCGAAGTCGACGAGCGCGGCCGCAGGTTCGGCCTCATCTTCCCCTCCGCCACCATCGACCGCACCATCGACGGCCGCGTCCTCGTCCGCTTCAACACCGCCCCGGCCTCCACGCTCCTCAACCTCCTCTCCCTCCTCCTCGCCGCCGACCGAGACCGCGAAGACCCGTGCGCTTTCTGATCGCCGCTGCTTTCGCCGTCCTTCTCGCCCTGGCGATCGCCACCGTCGTCCTGGGCGTCATCACCGCACTCAACGTTGCAAAGCCCGACGAGGAGGACCCCTGACATGCCCGACCCGGACCCGGACCCCGACTTCGGCCCCAACCCCCTGGCCAACCTCCTGGCGAACGCCCTCGCCGCGACCCACTACGCCGTCGCCGCCGCCTTCAACACCCTCGCCCCCGGCGTCGCCCAGCCCGTCCCCGACGACTTCGACTGGCGCGAACTCGAAGCCTTCATCTTCCACTTGGGCTTCGCCGCCGACGACTCCGACGCCGCCCTCAACCTCTACCGCCTGGTCACCGCCGTCCAGCGCATCGCCTACCGCGAGGCCGCCGGTCGCAACGCCGCCGGGCACCCCGCCCGCCTCAACCCCCACCTCAACCCCGGCCCCAGCCCTGCCCCCAACCCCCGCCCGTCCTCCGTCGGATTCACCCGTCGGGGTGGTGCCGGGTGAATGCCACCGACCGCGCCCCGCGCGGCCCCTAGCGTGGGCAGGGCCAAGCGCCAGCCACCCCAGGGGAGGGGACCCGACGTGTCCGACGTCGCCGAATACCTGCTGCTCTACGTCGAGGGCGACGCAGTCGTGGCGCACGACGCCGACCTGCACCCGCACACGTTCCCCCTCCCGCCCGGCGAGCTGGGCGCCACCATCACCCGGGCCGATGCCGCCGGGGGCGCCCAACTCCTGCTGGCCGTCAGCTCGTCCGGGATCGTCTCCTGCCGCGAGATCTGACGCACCGTCAATCTCCGGGCGTGTTCAGCGCCGACCACCGTCCGCGTCTGATTGGCTACCCGGATGCGAGGCGACAGGCGCCTCCAAGTCAAAGGAACACCGGCATGACGACAGAGCGCACCAACCCGGCGGCCCGGCTCGGGTTCCAGTCCGGGCAGGTCGTCCAGGAGATCGGCCACGACGAGGACGTCGACCAGGACCTCCGCGAGGGCATCGAGTCGATCACCGGCCAGGACCTCGTCGACGAGGACTACGACGACGTGGCCGACACCGTCCTGCTCTGGTTCCGCGAGGACGACGGCGACCTCACCGACGCCCTGGTCGACGCCATCGGTCTCCTCCAAGAGGGCGGCATGATCTGGCTGCTCACGCCGAAGTCGGGCCGGGACGGCTACGTCGAGCCCGGCGACGTCAACGAGGCCGTCCAGACCGCCGGCCTCTCCTCGACCAAGGCCATCGGCGCCGCCCCGGACTGGGCCGGCACCCGCCTCATCGCCCCCAAGCGCTGACATCCCCGGAGCGGGAAGGCGGCGGGGGGGGGGGGGGGTGCGCAGCGCCCCGCCGCGGGGGGCCCCCCCCCCCCCCCCCCCCCCCCCCCCCCCCCCCCGCGGGGGGTGGGGGGGGGGGGGCCGCCCCCCCGCCCCCCCACCCCCCCCCCCCCCCGCGCCCCTCACCTCACCGCTGCGGCAGCTCGCACCCGTCCGGCCCGCACGCCTCGCCGCCACCGCCGCCGACCAGCAGGGGCACCACCGTCCGACTCTCCCAGGCCTGCTCCAGGGCCGCTGTGAACGTCTCGGCCGGCTGGGCGCCCGAGACCCCGAGCCGCCGGTCGAACACGAAGAACGGCACCCCGGTGGCGCCCATCGCGCCCGCCGTCGCCTCGTCCTCGCGCACCGCCTCCGCGTAGGCGTCCGGATCGGCCAGCACCGCCGCCGCGGCCTCGCCGTCCAGCCCGGCCTCGACGGACAGTTCCACCAGCCGTCCTTCCGCGAAGGCGGATCGCGCGTCGGCGAAGTTGGCCCGGTACAGCGCGTCCAGCAGCTGCCCCTGTCGCCCGTGGTCCTTGGCGAAGTGCAGCAGGCGGTGCATGTCGAAGGAGTTCGCAGCGTCGCGTCCCTCGCGGAGGTACGCCAGGCCCTCCCCGTGTGCGTTGTCCGCGATCCGGGCCTCCGCCGCCTCGGCCTGCTCCAGGCTGAGCCCGTACTTGGCGGCGATCAGCGGGACGACCGGCCGCGCCTCGGCCGGCGAGTGCGGGTCGAGCTCGAAGGAGCGGTGGACGACCTCCACGTCCCCACGGTGGGGGAAGCGCTCCAGGGCCTGCTCGAACCGGGCCTTGCCGATGTAGCACCACGGGCAGTTGATGTCGGTCCAGATCTCCACGCGCACGGCGTCGCTCCCGTCTCCAGCCGTGCGGGGCCTTCCCGCACCCGGCTCCGTGGCCAACGCCGACGACCACCTGAATATTTCTCGTGATGAAATATTCAGGCGCCCGACGGGATCGGCCTCACCGCCGCCGCGCCGTCGCGAGGTGGATCCTGAACCCGTACGGAAGGTGCCCGTCCGCCGGGCCCGACGCCGCCCGGGCCTCCGTGAGGAACGCCTCGTGCAGGACGGCGCGGGCCTCCTCGTCGAGCGGGCCCATGTCGTAGACGCCGGACACGGCCTCCCACACCCGTTCCGCCGGGCCGCCGAGGTCGATGAGGACCGTCTCCCACCCCACCGGCCCGAACCCGGCCGGCCTGAGCAGCCCGGCGAGGCCGTCGCGGCTCCGCGCCCGCCGGTCGCCCAGCGCCGGGATGCGGCGGTCCGCGGGGAGCGCGGCGAGGGCGGCGGACAGCCGCTCGCCGAACCGCTCATGGACCTCGCCGCCGACCATTCCGCCGCCGAGTACGCACGCGAGCAGCCCCCCAGGGGCGAGCACCCGGGCGATCTCGGCGGTGACCAGTTCCAGGTCGCCCATCAGCATCAGCGCGAGGTGGGAGACGCAGGCGTCGAACGCGCCGTCCGCGAAAGGGAGTTCCTGTGCCCGTCCGACGGCCAGCCGGGCGCCCGCCAGGGCCGGTCGGCGGCGGGCCAGCGCGAGCGCCTCGGGGGACAGGTCGATCCCGGCCAACTCGCGACCGCTGGTCCCGGCGAGTAGTTCGAGCAACAGCCCGTCGCCGCAGCCGAGGTCGAGCACCCGGCGGCTCCCGGCGGCGCGGTCGCGGAGGACCTGGTAGCTGGTCCTGCCGTCCGAAGCCCTGGCGCGGCCGAGCACGTCCGAGGTCAGCGCCGGATGCTCGGCGTGGAAGGCCTTCAGGAACGCTTCCTGCGATGCGGTCGTCGTCATGTCCCCGAACGTAGGTACTCGGCGCCCCGCCCGCAGGCCGTTCCGTGGATCGGCGATGACGAAGGGGAATACGCCATCGCCGCCCCGCCGCACGGCAGTTACCGTGTCGGTGACAGCCCGAACGGAAGGCGGACAAGGATGGGAACCTCCGCGCACGTCATGGCGCCGCCACTCGTCGCGGTCGCGGTGCTCCTGCTCGCCGTCAAGTGGGTCAGGCGGCGGCGGGACGGCAGGCCCGTGCCCCTGCTGCCGCGATCAGGTCCGGCCTGGGCGGGCGCGTTGGCCGCCGTCGCGTTCGTGCTGGTCACGGGCGGTCTGGCCGGCCGGGCCGGGGACGCGGTCGTGCCGGCCGTCGCGCTCGGGGGACTGGTCGGGGCCTTCGTGGACCTTCGCTTCGACGCCCGGCGATGACGTCCGGCGATGACGTCCGGCGCTGACGCCGTCCCCGGCCGCGCCCGCCAACCGACCCGTGGGGGGGGGGGGGGGGGGGGGGGCCGCCCCCCCGCGCCCCCCCCCCCCCCGCCCGGGGGGTGGGGGGCGCCCCCCGGCGGCGGCGCGGCGCCGCCCCCCGCGTGGTGGGTGTTG
>NZ_JBHWIO010000072.1:0-26616 GCF_042732075.1 Kitasatospora sp. NPDC059812 | reverse complement strand
CGCCAGGGCGCGGTGGCGCCGCCGCCGCGGGCCCCGCCCCCCCCGCCCCCGCCCCCCCCCCGCCGCGCGGCCGCCTCGCCCGCGCCCCCCCCCCCCCCCCCCACGCCGCCGCCCGTCAGCAGGAGATGTTGCCGCCGCCGACGTCGGTGCCGAGGACGCCGACGAACTTCTTGTAGAGGTTGATGCGGTCGTTGCGCTCGTCCGGGTTCTTGCCGTTGCACTCCAGGTCGCCGTTGATGCTGCGGATGGTCTCGCCGAAGCCCTTGCCGTTGACGATGGCGTCGTGCGCGGTCATCGTCCCGGCGCCCTTCTGGGAGTTCCAGAACCAGAGGCCGGTCTTCCAGGAGACGGCCGGGTCCTTCTCGGCCAGGTAGGGGTTGTTCAGCAGGTCGATGTGCAGGGCGTCGCCCGCCGCCTTGTAGTTGAAGTTCCAGCTGATCTGGAGCGGGCCGCGCCCGTAGTAGGCGCTCTTGCCGGCGGGACAGCCGTAGGGCTGCGAGGTGTCGCAGTAGTGCGGGTAGTTGGCGGTGTTCTGCTCGACGACGTACTTCAGGCCGCCGGTCTCGTGGCTGACGTTGGCGAGGAACGCCGCGGCCTCGCGCTTGCGGGTGGCGTCGTTGCCCGTGGTGGTGAACCCGGGGTAGGCGCTGAGGGCGTCGGTCAGGCCGCGGTAGGTGTAGAAGGAGTTCCGGCTCGGGAACATCTGGTTGAACTGGGCCTCGCTGACCACGAACGAGGCGGCGGCCGCCGGTGTGGCGTGCCCGGTGAGCGCGGTGGTGCCCAGGGCGACGGTGCTCAGGACGGCGGCCGAGGCGGCCATGGACAGGGTGCGGGAGAGCTTCATCGTCACTTCTCGCTTGTCGTCGGGGTGGGGGCGCTTCTGGGGCGCTTCGGTGGCGCTTCGGGATGCTCCGAGGGGTGCTCCGGCGGGTGCTTCGGGAGCGAAGCGCCGGGGAACATCGTGGTGCGCCGATTCCGGGAAAAGGCGCCGACCAGCACCCAAACCACTCGTTCGGGGTGTATCCGGCCCAGAAGGTGAGCGCGATTCAGGCCAATTCCAGCTCGTCCGACACACCGACAGATTGATCATCCGGTCATCAGATACGCGGGATAGCCTCGTCCGCGCACATGGCAGACACCGCGAACGGGGGGACGACCACATGGGGCACGCCGACGACGAGGGTGACGAGCGGCTGGCGGCGGAGGGCGAGGTGGCGGTGGCCCGGTTGGCGATCGACTCCGGGGACCTCCCGCACGCCGCCGACCACCTGGCCGACGCGATCCTCGCCGACCCCCAGCTGCCCGAACTGCACGAGGCGCTGGCCGAGTTGTGCGCCGCCGCCGGAGGCCCGGCCGCCGCCCGCGACCTGTTCCCGCTGGACGGCCAGGTCTACCTGGGCACCGTCGCCTGCCGGGCCCACGTCGAGGCCGCCGCCGGGGACTGGGACACCGCCGTCGGCCTGCTCGCCTCCGCGATCCAGTACGAGCCCGCGAGACCCTGGGCGCACGCCGCCTGGCTCGCCCGCGAGGACCTGCCCGCCCTCGTCGACCCGGACGCCGTCGCCCAGGCGGTGGCCCGGGCCAGCGGCGGACTGCCCGACCCGCTGCCCCCCGAACTCGCCGGAGCCGTCCAGCCGTTCGAGGACTTCGTCCAGTCCGTGGTGGCCCGCCACGGCGACCACGCGCTGCTGCTCGCGATGGCCTCCGGCCTCACCCGCCGCCTCGGCGCCACCGACCGCGCCGTCGAACTCGCCGAACTGGCCCACCTGCTGGCCCCCGGCTACCTGCCGTCCGTGATGCTCGGCAACGCCCTGCGCGCGCACGGCCGGCCGGAACGGGCGCTCGCCGTCTGGGAGGCCGAACTGGCCCGGGTCGAACCGGAGCGGGACAACTCCAGCAGCTACCTCGCCGTCGACGTCGCCGAGTTGTACGGCGCCCTCGGCCGCCCCGCCGACGGCCTGCCCTGGCTGGACCGCGTGCTCGCCACCGAACCCGACCACCCCAAGGCGGCCCCCGCCCGGTACGGCCTGCGGCACGCCGCCGACGGCGACCCCGCCCACCTGCTCGCCCTGGCCGACCACCACCGCGCCCACCCCGACCACGAGTACGCCCAGGACCTGCTGGAACGCCTCAGCCACCGGGAACCCTGGCTCGGCATGGTCTCCGGCGCCACCGAGGCGACCGTCAACGTGCTGCACCAGGTGCTCGCCGCCCCCGGCACCACCCGCGACAGCGAGATCGAGTGCAGCGCCTCCGCCGTGGAACCGCCCAGCTCCCTGCTGGCCGTCCGCCTCGCCCTGCCGCGCTCCACCGTCGCCTACCAGTCCGTCGCCGAGCCCGACCCCCGGCTGCCGCTGGCCGAACCGGCCACCCGGATCTGGGCCTGGGACGGCACCGACCCGCGCCCGGCCGTCGCCCCGCCCGCGCCGGACAGCGCCGAACTCGTCCGGGCCACCGCCGAGATCGTCTGGGCGACCGTCCCCGCCGCCTACGACCACGCCGTCCGGCTGGCCGGGCTGCCCCTCGACGACCTGCTCGGCGCGCTCGTCCACCCGCCGATGCCCCGGGAGGACGACCTCGGCCGGGCCCTGCTCGCCCACCAGCCCGAACTGTGGGTGCGGGCCGTCCAGGTCTTCGCCTGCCTCGGCATCGCCCACCACCGCACCGACCAGCCGTGGGAGGACTCCGAGCGCCGCCGCGTACTGGTCGACCTGCTGCTCGGACCCGAGGACTGGGTGGTCGAGGCGGCCGGCTTCGCCCTCGTCGCGATCGGCTGGACGCACCCCGAGACCCGCGCCGACATCGCCGACCGGCTCCGGCAGCGGCTGCACTACAGCGCCCGGGCCCGCCGCACCCGCGTGGTGACCGTCCTGCGCTCGCTCGCCGCGCTGGCGCTCACCGCGCCCTGGCTGCCCCGGGCCGACCTCGACCTGGCCCGGCGGATGATCGAGCGGGCCGAGGCCCAGGAAGCCAGGGAAGCCGGGGCCGCGCGAGAAGCCCAGGAAGCCAAGCAGATCGAGGAGCAGCCGGAACCCCGCCCCGGCCTCCTGCGCCGCCTCTTCCGGCGCGCCTGACGGGCGCTACACCAGAGGCCGGCGAGCGACGCCCGTCACCCGGTGCCTGTCACCCGATGCCCGGCAGCGGATCCTGGTCGACGTCGAAGCGCGTGACCCGCTCCGCCGGATCGCGGCACTCCGGTCCGAGCCGCAGGATCCGCGACTCCGGGTCGTGCAACGGGCGGTGGCAGCGGCGGCAGGTGACGCGGGGGCGGATGGTCTCGGGGGTGTCGGTGCCCGGGATCGGGTCCGGGCCGCCACCGCTCGGGCTGCCACCGGTCGAGCCGCCGCCACTCGGGCCGTTGCTGGTCGGGACGCTGGTCATGGGGAGACGGTAGCCCGGCCTCGGGGAACATCGGTACAGCGGTCGGCGCCGAGATCGATCATGGTCGGCCGGCGCACCGGCTGGGGGCTCCGCCGGGGTTCGCGGAAAGATCGCCGGGCGGGTCCTCAGGCCGGCTGCGCCGCAACCGGGACCGCAACCGGGACCGCGGCCTGCTCCGCTTCCGGCACCGGCCGTCCCGGACCCGCCGCCCTCGGTGCCGCGCTCGACGGGCTCTTCAGCAGCAGGGCGCAGGCCAGCGCGGCCAGCAGGGCGAGGCCGGCGGAGACCAGCAGGCACAGCCGCATGCCGTCCAGGAAGGAGTTGCTCAGCGCGGTCAGGGCCTGTCCCGTGGCGGGGCCGAGGTCGAGTCCGGCGACGGCGCCCAGGCCGTGTTCGCGGGCGGCGTCCAGGACACGCGCGCCGGTCTGGGCCGGGACGCCGGCGTTCGCGAGCTGTTCGGGCAGGGCGTTCAGGGCACGGGTGGTGAGCAGCGCGCCGAGGACGGCGGGGCCGAGCGCGGCGCCGACCTGGCGGATCGCGTTGTTGCCGGCCGCGGCCATCCCGGCCAGGTGGAAGGGAACGGCGGAGACCGCGGAGGCGGTCATCGGGGTGAGCACCGCGCCCATGCCGAGTCCGAGCAGTACCAGCCGCCAGGTCAGCGCCGCGTAGGAGGTGTGGGCGTCGACGCCGGTCATGGCGAACATCGCGGCGGCGATCAGCACCAGCCCGGAGGTGATCAGCACCCTCGGCGGGATCCGGTGCATCAGCCGTCCGACAGGGAGGCCGGCCACCAGCGAGGTGCCGGACACCAGCACCATCCGCAGTGCCGCCTGCATGGTGCTCAGGTGCTGGACCAGGCCGAAGTACAGGCTGAGCACGAAGAAGAAGCCGATCAGGCCGAGGAAGCTGACCACGGCCACCAGCGCGGTGGCGGTGAACGCGGGGCTGCGGAACAGCGCCAGGTCCAGCATCGGGCCGGCACTGCGGAGTTCCACCAGGACGAAGGCTCCGGCGGCGACCGCGCCGAGCGTCAGCGCGGTGATCACAGCGGGTTCGTCGAAGCCGTCCGCGCCGCCCTCGATGACGCCGTAGACCAGTGCGGTGACGGCGACGGCGGCGGTGATCTGGCCGGGCCAGTCGAGCCGGCGGCCGTGCGGGGCGCGCGAGTCGGGCAGCCGGAACGCGGCGACGGCCAGCAGGGCCACGGAGAGCGGTATCGGCAGCAGGAAGATCCAGCGCCAGGTGGTGTGCTCCAGCAGGGCGCCGCCGATCAGCGGGCCGACGGCGAGCGGGGCCGTCAGGCTCATCGCCCAGAAGCCGATGAACTTGCCCCGCTCGCGGTGGTCGGGCACGGCATGGCTGATCAGCGTGAGTGTGGTGGGCAGCAGGGCGGCGGCGCCGATGCCGGAGACCGCCTGCCCGACCCACAGTGCCTGCACCGAGCTGGACAGCAGCGAGATCGCGGCGCCCAGCGCACAGAAGACCATGCCGGTCTGGAAGACCTTCTTGCGGCCGTGGACATCGCCCCAGACGCCGGTGGTCAGGATCAGCGCGGCCATCGGCAGCACGAACGCGTCCGACACCCAGGACAGTTCGGAGGTCGACGCGCCCAGCGCGCGCTGGATCGCCGGCAGGCTCACCGACACGGTGGTGACGGGCAGGTAGGCGACGAAGACACCCAGGCAGGCCATGACGAGCGTGGCGGCCCGTCCGGCCCTGAGGTCCGGCGTCGTTGTGGAGTTCACGGGGTCGTTCCTTCGGCTGCTGCGGGGGAGGCCCCGCATTCTCGGAGCGCCGCCGGGAGCGTGCGCCCGCTCCCGGGGGCGACGGCCGACGGCAGCCGCCCGTGGAGCCGCCGATCAGCTTCTCCCCGAAGCGCCCGAAACCCGCAGTCGATCCCACCAAGCGTCCCGGAACCTCCGCCTGGGCGTCTGGCGATGGGACCATTCCTCCATGGCTGATGATCTGGACCGCAAAATCATCCACGGTTTGCAGTGCGCGCCCCGGGTCTCGTTCCGGCGGCTCGGGGAGGTCATCGGCGTGTCCGAACAGACTGTGGCGCGCCGCTACGCCGCCCTGCGGCGGGACGGCCTGCTGCGCGTCGTCGGACTGGGCAACCTGAACGCCGACGGCCAGGCGGAGTGGATCGTCCGGCTGCGCTGCCGACCTGATGCGGTGGCACCGCTGGCCCAGTCACTGGCCCGCCGGTCCGAGGTGGCGTACGTCGGCATCGCCTCCGGTGGCTCGGAGATCATCTGCATCATCCGGTCCCCCGCCGGAACCGACCATGACGACCTGCTGCTGCGCCAGCTGCCGCGAGCGGGCGCCGTCCTGGACGTGAACGTCGACCTGGTCGTGCGTATCTACGGCGGTCCCGGAACCGCGCCCTGGACCGACCCCGACGCCTCGCTCACCCCCGAACAGGTGCGGCGGCTGACCTCCGGCCACCCCACCCCGGCAGTGGCCTCGTCGACGCCCCTGGGCGAACAGGACCTGCCGCTGCTGCGCGCGCTCGCCGAGGACGGCCGGGCCACCCATACCCACCTGGCCGAGGTCACCGGCTGGTCCAAGCCCCGGGTCGCCCGTCGCCTGGAGGCACTGGAGGCAGCCGGCTCGCTCACGTACGACGTCGACACCCTGGCCGAGCGCCTCGGCTACCGGCTCAACGCCACCCTGTGGCTGCAGGTCGACCTACCGCGGCTGCACCAGGTCGGCGAGGAGGTCGGCGGCCACCACGAGTGCGCGTTCGTCGCCGCGATCAGCGGACGCCACAACCTGATGGCCGTGGTCGCCTGCCGGGACACCCCCGACTTCTACCGTTACCTCACCGGCCGCCTGGCCCACGTCGAGGGCATCCGCGGCTACGAGATCAGCGTCCGGGTGAGCCGGCTCAAGCAGTCCGCCTCGCTCGTCCACCACGGGCGGCTGATCCACCCGGCGCTCGTATGACGCCGGCACCGGGCCGCCGGACCGCTGAGCGACCGGCCGTCGGTCCGTCGAGCTGTCGGCCGTCGGGCCGTCGAGCTGTCGGCGGGGCCGTGAAAAGATCCCCCCATGGCCACGGACCGCAGCAGCGCAGGAGATCCGGCGCGCACCCTCGCCCTGCTCTGGGGGCTGACCGCCGAGGAGAAGCCCGGCCGGCGCGGCCCGCGGCAGGCCCGGTCGACCGGCGAGATCGCCGCCGTGGCCATCGCCCTGGCCGACGCCGAGGGCGTGGACGCCGTCACCATGCGCCGGGTGGCGCAGGAGCTCGGGCTGTCCCCGATGGCGCTGTACACCTACGTCCCCGGCAAGGCCGAACTGCTCGACCTGATGCTGGACACCGTCTACGCGACGACGCCGCGCAGCGCCCCCGCCGACGACGGCTGGCGGGCCAGGGTCACCGCCGTCGCCGACGACAACCGGGCGCTGCACCGCGCCCACCCGTGGGTCTCGGCGGTCCCCACCAGCCGACCGCCGCTCGGCCCGGGCCTGATGGCCAAGTACGAGTACGAGCTGCGCGCCTTCGAGGGCACCGGCCTGCCCGACGTCGAGCTGGACGCGGCGCTCACCCACCTGCTGGGCTTCGTCCAGACCTGCGCCCGGATGGCCGCCGACGAGCGCGCCGCCCGGCAGGACAGCGCGATGACCGACGCGCAGTGGTGGGCCGCCAACGCCGAGCTGCTCGCCAAGGTCTTCGACGCCGAGCGCTACCCGGTCGCGGCCCGGGTGGGCGCCGCCGCCGGCGAGGCGCACGGCGGCGCGTACGACCCGGACCACGCGTACGCCTTCGGCCTGGCCCGCGTGCTGGACGGGCTGGCGGCCCTGATCAGCGAGCGCTAGGCCGGGCGTCGTACTCCGCGCGGGCGGCCTCGACGGCGGGGACCCGCTGCTCGGACCAGTGCGCGAGGGCGGCGACCAGCTCGGCGGCCTCCCGGCCGAGCGGGGTGAGGCTGTAGTCGACCCGGGGCGGGATCACCGGGTGGGCCTCGCGGTGCACGAAGCCGTCGCGTTCCAGCGTCTGCAGGGTCTGCGCGAGCATCTTCTCGCTGACGCCGGAGACCCGGCGGCGCAGTTCGCTGAAGCGGTAGCCGCGCTCGCGCAGCGCGCCGAGCACGAGGACGCCCCAGCGGCTGGTGACGTGCTCCAGCACGCCCCGGGACGGGCACATGCGGTCGAACACGTCGGCCGGCGGCAGCTCGCGCACCGGGACGGCCGGGCGGCCTTCCTCCAGGGTCTTCATGACTGTCCTGCCATTACCTTCATGTCAGTACCGTACTTTGAAGTGCGTACTTTCGAAAGGTTAGTGCAGTCCCTAGGGTGAGTTTCGAGGCAGGAACCCCATCGAGGCCCAAACCCACCCGAGGAGCATCCCCATGTACGTCGTCACCGGTGCCACCGGCCAGCTCGGCCGTCTCGTCGTCGAGGGCCTGCTGGCCGCCGTCCCCGCGAGCGAGGTGGCGGTCGCCGTCCGCTCCGCCGAGAAGGCCGCCGACCTGGCCGCGCGCGGGGTGGCCGTCCGCGTGGTCGACTACGACGACCCGGCGTCCCTGGCCGGCGCCTTCGCGGCCGGCGACCGGGTGCTGCTGATCTCGGGCAGCGAGGTCGGCCGCCGGATCCCGCAGCACCGCGCGGTGGTCGACGCGGCCCGTGCGGCCGACGTCGCGCTGTTCGCCTACACCAGCGCGCCGGGCGCGGCGACCTTCCGGCTGGCCGACGAGCACAAGGCGACGGAGGAGCTGATCCGCGAGTCCGGCCTGCCGTCCGTCCTGCTGCGCAACGGCTGGTACACCGAGAACTACCTGGGCGACGCGGCCGGCACGGTCGCGCGCGGCGTGGTGCTCGGCAGCGCCGGGGACGGCCGGGTGGCCACCGCCCCGCGCAAGGACTACGCGGACGCGGCGGTCGCCGTCCTCCTCGGCGAGGGCCACGAGGGCCGGGTGTACGAGCTGAGCGGCGACGCCGCGTGGAGCCTGGCGGAGCTGGCGGCCGAGCTGGCGCTGGTCTCCGGGCAGCCGGTCGCGCACCAGGACGTGGCGCCGGCGGAGCACCTCGCGGCGCTGGTCGGCGCGGGCCTGCCGGAGGGCTTCGCCGAGGTGCTGGTGGACGTGGACGCGGGCATCGCCCGCGGCGAGCTGGCCGGCACCCCGGGTGACCTGGCCCGGCTGATCGGCCGCCCGACCGTCCCGCTGGCCGAGTCGGTCCGCACCGCGCTCCAGGCCTGAGGCGCTCCGGGCCGGCGATGAGCCCCGCGTTTCCCGAGGTCAGCGATGTCATGACCAAAATGCGGAAACGGAGATGACAGCCTGCCCCTCCGCCAGCTACCGTCACCTCGACACACGCGCGCGGAGGGCAGGCGGCCATGCCACAGACAACCCAGCAGGACAGCGGTCGAGGCCTCTGGTACGGCGTCGCGGCCTACGGCATCTGGGGCCTCTTCCCCCTGTTCTGGCCACTGCTGGAGCCCGGCGCCGCCGACGACATCCTGGCCAACCGGATGGTCTGGTCCCTGGTCGCCGTGGTGCTGCTGCTGATCGCCCAGCGGCACTGGAGCTGGATACGCCCGCTGCTGCGCCAGCCCCGCCGGCTCGCCATGCTGGCCGGCGCGGCCACGGTGATCTCGATCAACTGGGGCGTCTACATCTGGGGCGTCAACGCCGGGCACGTCGTCGAGACCAGCCTCGGCTACTTCATCAACCCGCTGGTCACCATCGGTTTCGGTGTCCTGGTGCTCAAGGAGCGGCTGCGGACGGCGCAGTGGGCGGCGGTCGGCGTCGGCGCGGCCGCCGTCGCGGTGCTCAGCGTCGCGTACGGGCGGCTGCCGTGGATCGCGCTCACCCTGGCGCTCTCCTTCGCCACGTACGGGCTGCTGAAGAAGAAGGTCGGGCTGAGCGGGCTGGAGAGCCTGGCGGCGGAGAGCGCCTTCATGTTCCCGTTCGCGCTCGGCTACCTGGTCTACCTGGAGGTCAGCGGGCGCGGCACCTTCGGCCACACGGTGGCCGGCTCGTACGGCTGGGGGCACTCCGGGCTGCTGCTGCTCAGCGGGGTGATCACCGCGATCCCGCTGCTGTTCTTCGGCGCGGCGGCCGTGCGGGTGCCGCTGACCGTGCTCGGGCTGCTGCAGTACCTGGCGCCGGTGTTCCAGTTCCTGATCGGCGTGGCGGTGTTCCACGAGTCGATGCCGCCCGCCCGCTGGGCCGGCTTCGGCCTGGTCTGGCTGGCGCTCGCGGTGCTCACCTGGGACGCGCTGCGCCAGGTGCGGGCCGACCGCGCGGGGCGGGCCGCGGCCGTGCCGCAACCCGCCCCCGCGAAGGCGGCCGTCAGGCGCTGATCCGCCCCCGCTGATCCGCCCCTTCTGATCCGCCCCCGCCGACGCGGCGGTCAGACGCTGATGTCCCGGCTGGTGAAGCGGGACCAGGCCGCCGCGCCGAACACGGCGACGTAGGCGGCCTGGAGGCCGAGGTCCTTCCACACGCCGTCCCAGTACATCGGCTGGCGCAGAAGGTCCGCGAAGCTGAGCCAGTAATGGGTGAACAGGAACGGCCTGACGGCGTCCAACTGCGGGAAGGCGTCCAGGATCTGCACGGTGACCACCAGCCCGACGGTCGCGGCCATCGCCGCGATGCCGCTGCCGGTGAGCGTGGAGACGAACAGCCCGATCGCCACCAGCCCCGCCAGCGAGGCCGCCACCACCCCGGCCACGAGCACCGCCCGCAGCAGCGCGTCGCCGAAGCCGATGGTGTCGCCGGAGATCAGCGTCACCTCGCCGAGCGGGAACAGCGCGGCGCCGGTGGCCAGCGCCGCCGCCGCGACCGCCACGGTCGCGGCCAGGCAGAACACCAGCCCGGCGGTGAACTTGGCGGCCAGCAGCCGGGTGCGCCCGGCCGGGGCGACCAGCAGGTAGCGCAGCGTCCCGGTGGCCGCCTCGCCGGCGACCGAGTCCCCGGCGACCACGCCGACCGTCATCGGCAGGAACACCGGCAGCGCGACCGCGAGGGCGGTGAAGACCAGGAACAGGCCGTTCTGGGTGGTCTGCGCGATGAAGTTCACCCCGCCGCCGCCCTCGTGCGGGCTGCCCGTGTTGAGCTTGACGACCACGCCGATCAGGATCGGCAGCACCGCCAGGATCCCCAGCAGCACCTTGGTGCGCATCCGGCGGAAGGTCAGGTGCAGTTCGTTGCGGAACAGCGCCAGGAACCCGGCCGCCGTCTGCGGCCTCCGCCCGGCCCGGACCGGCAGCGTCCCGGCCTGTGACATCTCAGCCCGCGACAGCTCAGCCTGCGACATCGAAGCCCTCCCCGGTCAGCGCCACGAAGGCGTCCTCCAACGTGCCCCGCTCCAGCCCGAACCCGTGCACCCGCACCCCGGCCTCGACCAGCGCCGCGCACAGCTTCGGCAACGCCTCCTCGGCCGGGGAGCCGAGCGCGCCGAGCGCGGCGAGATCGCCGTCCACCCGCCCGTCGCCGGGCAGCAGGGAGCCGACCCGGTGGGCCGCCAGCACCTCCACGGCGTGCGCCACGTCCGGCGTGCGGACCACCAGCCGGCCCTGCGCGCGGGCGGCCAGTTCGGCGACGGTGCCCTGCACCACCAGCCGGCCCCGGGACATCACCGCCGCGTGCGTGCAGACCTGCTCGATCTCGTCCAGCAGGTGCGAGGAGAGGAACACCGTGGTCCCCTCCGCCGCGACCTCCCGCACCAGCGCCCGGATCTCGCGCATGCCCTGCGGGTCCAGCCCGTTGGTGGGCTCGTCCAGCACCAGCAACTCGCGCGGCTGGAGCAGCGCCGACGCCAGGCCGAGCCGCTGCTTCATGCCCAGCGAGTACGCGCGGGCCTTCTTGGCCGCCGCGGCGCTCAGCCCGACCCGTTCCAACGCCGTCTCGACGCGCAGGCGCCGGGTACGGGGGTCGGCGGTCGGGTCGGCGGCGTCGAACCGCACCAGGTTGTCCCGCCCGGAGAGGAAGCCGTACAGCGCCGGGCCCTCGATCAGCGCGCCCACCCGGGGCAGCACGGAGGCGACGGACTGCGGCATCGGCTCGCCGAGGACGGTGGCCACGCCGGAGGTGGGGGCGATCAGGCCCATCAGCATCCGGATGGTGGTGGTCTTGCCGGAGCCGTTCGGGCCGAGGAAGCCGAAGACGGAGCCGCGCGGCACGCTCAGGTCCAGGCCGTCTACGGCGAGCTGGCCGCCCCGGAAGCGCTTGGTCAGGCCGCGGGTCCTGATCACGTCGTCGGGCCCGGGGGAGGAGGGGGAGGAGGAGGTGGAAGGCGCGGGGCCCGGGCGCTGCTCGGCGCCCGGACCCACGGCCGACTCCGTAACGTCCCCCGTTACGGGAGCCTTCGTCATCCGTCAGTTCACCCCGGCGGCGTGCTGGAGCACCGGCAGGGTCACCGCGCCGGCGAACACCCGGCCGTCGTCGGTGACCAGGACGTTCACCACCTTGGTGCTGATCAGCGTGCCGCCGCCGACCGGCTTGCCGAGCGACTTCACCAGCGCCTGCGGGTTCAGCGCCGCGCCCCGGCCGCCGTGCTTGCCGCCCTTGCCGCCGTCCTGCGGCACGTCGACGGCGCCGACGGGCAGCTGCGCCGAGACCACGGTCGTCCAGCCCTCGCCGATCACGTTCACGCCGCCGTGGTCCTGGCCCGAGGCGTCCCGACCGGCCTTGCCCCCGGGCGCGGAACCCTGCGGCGCGGAACCCTTGGGCGCGAAACCCTGCGGCACCTCACCCTTGGCGCCCTCGTCGGCCTTGTGCTCCGTCACCTTGGCGCCCTTGGGCACGGTGAAGTCGAAGGTCTTGGCGGCCGGCTTGGCGAAGGACACGTCGGTGAAGTGGACGTCCAGCACGGTGGAGCCGTCGACGCCCTTGACCACCACCGAGAGCGGCACCCCGTTGTCGGCGGCGACCGCGATCCGGACCTCGGCGACGGTCGAACCGGACTGCGCGGGCTTGACGCTCAGCTGGTACGCCTTCTGCCCGGCCACGTTGGCGGTGCCAGCCACGGTGACCGACGTGGTGTCCGCGCTCGCGGTCAGGAACTGCCGGGCGGCCTCCTGCGGGGTCGTCGGCACCCCGGTCAGCGGCGCCCCGGCGTGCTTGCCGGCCGTGTCGGAGTGCTGGGCGGCCGCCTGGCCGGTCAGGCGTACGGCGGTGTTGGTCGAACTGTCCCAGGCCCAGGCCTGGTCGCCGTTGTGGACGACGGTGTAGCCGGCCATGTCCTCCAGCAGGTCGACCCGCTGGCGGTCCGGGCCGTCCACCGCGACCCGCAGCGTCTGGTCGCCGCCGAGCAGGCCGAGCAGCTTGGCCTGCGGGTCGGCCGAGGAGGATCCCTGGCCGCCGCCGCGCCCGGCCGCCGCGCCGAGCCCGCCGGCCGCGGCGCCCAGCAGCTGGCTGGGCAGGCCGAGGTCGGTGGAGACGGACACCGTGCCGGAGAGGGCCTGCGCGTCGGAGCCGAGCACCTTGGCCACCAGCTGCTCCGGCGTCAGCGAGGGAAGGTCGGGCGGGGCGTCGGCCGCCAGCGCGGGCACCAGCCCGACCCCGGCGGCGATCACCGCGGCCACCGTCAGCGGTACCCCGGCCCGCACCAGCATGCGCCGCCGTGAGCGGTACGGCACGCCGCCGTCCACGTTGTCCCCCGCCGCCGTGTCATTGGTCATGGCGTCCTCAACTCCTCTACGAACACGAGCGATTGGCTGTGCCCTTCCATTAGAGGCCCGCACCCCGCCCCCGTCATCGCCCTGCGGGTCCAGTTCGGGGTAAACCTCACGGGTACATCGACCCTGAGACGCCCTCAGGGTTGGCTACTCCGAACGTACGAGACCTGGCGTAGGGTCGCGCCATGGACGGAACCGCCATGGACGCAAGCAACCCCCCGACCGCTAACGCGATGCGGCGCGCCCTGCGCCGCGCCCGGGACGGCGTCGCCCTGGACGTCACCGAGACCGCGGTGCTGCTCCAGGCCAGAGGTGAGGACCTGAACGACCTGTGTGCGAGCGCCGCCCGGGTCCGCGACGCGGGGCTGGCGGCGGCCGGGCGGCCCGGCGTCATCACCTACTCCAAGAGCGTCTTCATCCCGCTCACCCGGCTCTGCCGCGACAAGTGCCACTACTGCACCTTCGTCACCGTCCCCGGCAAGCTGCGCCGGGCCGGCCACGGGATGTTCATGTCCCCCGACGAGGTGCTGGACATCGCCCGGCGCGGCGCCGAACTCGGCTGCAAGGAAGCCCTGATCACCCTCGGCGACAAGCCCGAGGACCGCTGGCCCGAGGCCCGCGAGTGGCTCGACGCGCACGGGTACGACGACACCATCGCCTACGTGCGGGCGATGTCGATCCGCATCCTGGAGGAGACCGGCCTGCTCCCGCACCTCAACCCCGGGGTGCTCGGCTGGACGGACTTCCAGCGGCTCAAGCCCGTCTCCGCCTCCATGGGCATGATGCTGGAGACCACCGCCACCCGGCTGTGGAGCGAGCCCGGCGGCCCGCACTTCGGCTCGCCGGACAAGGAACCGGCCGTCCGGCTGCGGGTGCTGGAGGACGCCGGGCGCAGCTCCGTCCCCTTCACCAGCGGCCTGCTGATCGGCATCGGCGAGACGTACCAGGAGCGCGCGGAGTCGCTGTTCGCGCTGCGCAAGGTCTCCCGGGCCTACCACGGCGTCCAGGAGCTGATCCTGCAGAACTTCCGCGCCAAGCCGGACACGGCGATGCGCGGCATGCCCGACGCCGAACTGGACGAGCTGGTCGCCACCGTGGCGGTGGCCCGGCACGTGATGGGCCCGGCGGCCTGCCTGCAAGCGCCGCCGAACCTGGTGGACGGCGAGTACGGGCGGCTGATCGCGGCCGGCGTCGACGACTGGGGCGGCGTCTCCCCGCTCACCCCCGACCACGTCAACCCCGAACGCCCGTGGCCGCAGATCGAGCGGCTCGCCGAGCGCTCCGCGGCCGCCGGCTTCGAACTGCGCGAACGCCTCGCCGTCTACCCCGAGTACGTGCGGCGCGGCGAGCCCTGGCTGGACCCGCGGGTGCTGCCGCACGTGCGCGCCCTCGCCGACCCGGAGACCGGGCTGGCGAACCCGGACGCGGTGGTCCGCGGCCTGCCCTGGCAGGAGCCCGAGGACCTGCCCGTCTCGTACGGGCGGACCGACCTGCACGCCACCATCGACACCGACGGCCGCACCGGCGACCGCCGGGCCGACTTCGAGGACGTCTACGGCGACTGGGAGGTGCTGCGCGAGCAGGTGCTCGCCGAGGGCGCGCCCGAGCGGCTGGTCGGCGACCTGCGCGAGGCGCTGGCGGTGGCCGCCGACGACCCGACGCGGCTCACCGACGACCAGGCGCTGGCGCTGTTCCACGCGGACGGCCCGGCCCTGGACGCGCTCTGCCGGATCGCCGACGACGTCCGCCGGGACACCGTCGGGGAGGACGTCACCTACTGCGTCACCCGGAACATCAACTTCACCAACGTCTGCTACACCGGCTGCCGCTTCTGCGCGTTCGCCCAGCGCCGCACCGACGCCGACGCCTACACCCTGTCGCTGGAGCAGGTCGCCGACCGGGCCGCGCAGGCCTGGGAGGTCGGCGCCACCGAGGTCTGCATGCAGGGCGGCATCCACCCGGACCTGCCCGGCACCGCCTACTTCGACATCGCCCGCGCGGTGAAGGAGCGGGTGCCCGGCATCCACGTGCACGCCTTCTCGCCGATGGAGGTGGTCAACGGCGCGACCCGCACCGGGCTGTCCATCCGCGACTGGCTCCAGCGGGCCAAGGAGAACGGCCTGGACAGCATCCCGGGCACGGCGGCCGAGATCCTGGACGACGAGGTCCGCTGGGTGCTCACCAAGGGCAAGCTGCCGGCCGCCACCTGGGTCGAAGTGGTCACCACCGCGCACGAACTGGGCATCCGCTCCTCGTCCACCATGATGTACGGGCACGTGGACACCCCGAAGCACTGGCTCGGGCACCTGCGGCTGCTCGCCGAGATCCAGCAGCGCTCCCTGGAGGCCAACGGCACCGGCGGCTTCACCGAGTTCGTGACCCTGCCGTTCATCCACACCAACGCGCCGGTCTACCTGGCCGGCATCGCCCGGCCCGGCCCGACCGCCCGGGACAACCGCGCGGTGATCGCGATGGCCCGGCTGCTGCTGCACCCGCACATCCCCAACATCCAGACCAGCTGGGTCAAGCTGGGCGCGGAGGGCGCCGCCGAGATGCTCCGCTCGGGCGCCAACGACCTGGGCGGCACGCTGATGGAGGAGACCATCTCGCGGATGGCCGGCTCGGCGTACGGGAGTTACAAGTCGGTGCGCGACCTCCAGGCGATCGCCGAGGCGGCGGGCCGCCCGCACCGCCAGCGCACCACCACCTACGGCGAGGTGTCGGCCGAGCGCCGGGCCGCGGCGCTGGCCTCGGACGGGCACCTGCCGGAGCTGCTGCCGGTCCTGGACTGATCCCGCCACCGGCCTGCCGGTTCCCCCGGCCTCCCGGTTCCCAGGCCTCGGCCTGCCGGTTCCCCCGGCCCCGCTGCCGCCCGTACGGCGGCCGGGGCCGGGAAACCGGAGCACGAGGGACGCCCTTGATTCGCTCGGGTCTTCGAATACAGTGCCAGGGCGCGCGCCGCGGCCGTGCGTCGCGCAGCCCCCTGCCCCGAGGAAAGGCGCCCCGTCGTGATGCCACTGTGGTCACGCGCCCAGCAGCAGGACTTCCGCAGCCGGGTGCGGGGCTGTCTGCTCGGCGGTGCCATCGGCGACGCGCTCGGCGCCGGCGTCGAGTTCGAGCAGCTGGAGAAGATCCGGGCCCAGCACGGCCCGCAGGGCGTCACCGGCTACGTCCCCGCGTACGGGCGCACCGGCGCCGTCACCGACGACACCCAGCTCACCCTGTTCACCGTCGACGGCCTGATCCGCGCCCACATCCGGCGCGACACCGGCAGCTGGCACCCGCCCACCGACCTGCACCTGGCCTACCTGCGCTGGGCCGCCACCCAGCGCGACTGGGGCCCCGACGAGCGCCGCCCCGACCTCGGCTGGCTCGGCCGCGAGGAGTGGCTGTACGCCCAGCGCGCCCCCGGCCAAGGCTGCCTGTCCGCCCTGACCGGGGCCGACGCCGAGCACCTCGGCACCGTGGAGCGGCCCAAGAACCCGCACTCCAAGGCCTGCGGCACGGTCGTGCGGGCGGCGCCGTTCGGCCTGCTCACCAGCTGGGAGCCGGGCCTGGTCTTCCAACTCGCGGTGGAGTGCGCGGTGCTCACCCACGGCCACCCCACCGGCTACCTCGCGGCGGGCGCGCTCGCGGTGATCGTCCAGAGCGTGGCCCGCGGCGGCACCCTGGAGGAGGGCGTCCACCTCGCCCTGGCGCTGCTCTCCGAAAGGCAGGCGCACGAGGAGACCACCGCCGCGCTGCGGGCCGCGCTGGACGCGGTCCGGGCCGGCGAGCCGTCCGCCGACCGGGTGGAGGCGCTGGGGGAGGGCTGGGTCGCCGAGGAGGCGCTGGCGATCGGGGTCTACTGCGCGCTGGTCGCGCACGACGTGCGCTCGGGCCTGCTGCTCGCCGTCAACCACTCCGGGGACAGCGACTCCACCGGCGCGGTCTGCGGGAGCCTGCTCGGGGTGCTGCACGGTGACACTGCGCTGCCGTCGGGGCTGGTGGCCGGGCTGGAGGGGCGGGGCGCCATCCTCGAACTCGCCGACGACTTCGTGCTGGAGCTGATGCACGGCACCGAACTGCACGATCCGCGCACCCCGGAGGGGCTGACCTGGTCCGAGCGGTACCCGGTGGTGCGCTGAACGGTCCGGGCGGGAAGGCAGCTCGGGAGGAAAAGAGGAAAAGCAGTTCGGGCGGGAACGACAGTTGCCCGTAGCGTCGGCCGCCGGCGAGGGCGAAGGCCACTGCTACGGGCAACTGGTCCGAGCTCGGATTCGCACCGGGGGCGCGGGGCCGGGTCGGCGGCCGCCGCAAGGTCAGTGGCGGCCGAACACCCCGGTGGCCGCAGCACTCGCGAACGCGGTCCAGGCCTCGGCGGAGAAGCACAGCTGAGGCCCCTGAGGGTCCTTGGAGTCCCGTACCGCCACCGCCCCCGTGGCCGGCGTGGTGATCTCCACACAGGCTCCGTTGCCGCCGCTGTGGCTGCTCTTCCGCCAGCGGGTTCCGTGCTCGGAGGTGGTGCTCATCAGTGGTATCCCTCTTCAATCTCAGCTATCAGTGTCCGGCTCTCCGCCACGCCGAGTGCCGCCGCACGCAGGTAGTCGTACAGACCGGTATAGCGGCGCACGTCCGCCTCCTTCTCCAGGTAGAGATCGCTCGTCACCCCTTCGAAGTAGACAACCGTGGAATCGGCTGACTCGGGGAACTCCAGCAGGGAGAATGTCCCGGTCATACCGGGGTGGGCCCCGGCCGAGAACGGGATCACCTGGATGGTGATGTTCGGGTGCTGGCTCAGCTCCATCATGTGCTTGAGCTGCTCGGCCATCACCTCGCGACTGCCGACCTCGCGGCGCAGCACCGCCTCGTCTATGACGGTCCACAGGCTGCCGAGCTGGTTCTCGCCCCGGATGCGGTCCTGGCGCTTCATCCGGACCTGCACCCGGCGCTGCACGGCGAGCGCGTCGGTGTCCGGCTGGGTGCCCTCCACGACGGCCTGCGCGTACTGCTCGGTCTGCAACAGGCCCGGGACGAAGGAGGATTCGTACGCGCGGATCGAGGAGGCCTCGGCCTCCAGCCCGATGTAGACGCTGTACGGGGTCGGCATGTCGTTGAAGTCGTGCCACCAGCCGCGCTGGCGCGACTCCTTGGCCATCTCCATGAGGCTGGCGCGCATCTGCTCGTCGTTCACGAGATAGACGTCGCAGAGGTCGCGCACGTCGCGCTGGCTGATGCTGCGGCGGCCGTTCTCCAGTCGGCTGATCTTCGACTGGGAGACCATCAGCCGGCCCGCCACCTCCTCCGCCGTCATCCCGAGGCCCTCGCGGAGTTTTCGCAGCTCCGAGCCCAGGCGCCGACGGCGCACGGTGGGATTGATGCTCGTCGACACATCGACCTCCGGCCGGACCTCTGGTGATCGTTGGATCGGCAGCCCTCGGAACACTTCGGACATTGGGACCAACCCCCCTGACTTGGAGCAGCATGTCACCTTGGGCCACGTCGGCGTCAGGGAATCACAGCAGCGCAGTAGAACAGATCGTCGGAAAAGCACTTCTGTGAGACGGCGAGGGCCTTCGAGTGGTAATGCGGCTCAGCGGCTCGAACCGGTACGGGCTAAGGATGTGCTCCCCGGCGGCGCAGGTGCCAGTGGCACGTGCGAAGGCAGGACCGCCGGGCTCCCCGGACGGGCCTCGGAGGGCCTTCGGGGACGGCAGAGGGGCGGTCGCCGGGCGACTTCCGTCGCGGGGCGACCGCCCCTCCGTGCTCCTGGTGGTGCGGGTGCTGCTTCGGTGGTGCGTCGGGTCCTTCAGCGCCGTTGCTCAGCGCCGTCGGGCGGCGTGAACGGGGCGGCGCGCGCCGTCGGGGGTGCCGCCGGGCCCGCCGTGCCCCGTCGTGCCGTCGTGCCCCGTCGTGCCCGCTGTCACGGGCCGTACGGGCGGTGCGGGCCGCACGTGCCGCGCAGGCCGTACGGCGATCGGTGCGGCGTCCCGCGCGCCCGGGTGGTCCCGGTCAGCGGACGCCGACCCGTGAGGCGGCGACCCGACCGGAGCCCCGGCCCGCCGCGCGGGCGCCGGAACGCCCGGCGCCGGTCCCGGCCCCGGAACCCTGGGAAGAACGGTTCTGCTGCGCCGGCAGGCCGTTCTGCACGTCCATCACGGCGTGCGCGACCATCCCGCCCAGCGGGTCGTACCGGATCAGGTCGCGCAGCCGCGACCGCGAGGACCGGCCCTCGTTGCCCGGATACAGGTGCTTGCCCAGGCCCACGGAATGGGCCAGGGCCGCCAGTGCGGCCGTCCGCGGGTCCGGCGGCACGCCGGTGCGGATGGCGGTGTCCAGCCGCTGTTTGATCGCGGCGTTGGTGCAGTCGTCCGACGCCTGATAACGGGTCGTCGGCAGCACCCCGCACACCTGGCCCGGCACGGCCGTGACCATGCCGCAGCGCTCCAGGTGCGCCAGGTAGGTCTGCCGCAGCCCCAGCCGGGGCCCGCCGATCCAGTGCGCCGCGCGGACCGGACTGCCGCGTCGGCGCAGCAGTTCCAGTGCGTGGTCCAAGGTCGGGTCGCCGGTCGGCCGTGCGAGCACGACAGCGATCCGGTCTCCCTCCGGTACGATCCGTCCGGCCAGGGACAGCTCGACGAGCTGGGCCCCGGCGAGTCCGAGGTCGAGGGTCTGCGGCTGCGCCGTGGTACCCGTGGTCGGGTCCAAAGCGAGCAGCAAGAGTTCCTCGGGAACAGTTCTGCGGCTCTTGCCCATCCAAGCCTCCCCGCGTGGATGAGAGACAGGGTGACGCCTCTCACACGGGCTTGTCGAGTACGCCTCCGAATCGTGACCTTGCGGTGGAGGCGGGGAACCGGGGGCCGCGGGCCCGGCGTCTGACCGGTGAACAGACCGCAGTACGCCCGTGCGACGGCAATAAGCGCCGGTCGGGCGGGGTGTGCGCAGCCGGATCGGCCGGCGGTGGCGGAGACTGTACAGGTACACGGGGCGGGGCGTCGGCTTCCCGAAATCGGGTCTGCCGGTGCCCCGCCGGGCGTTGAGGAGGCTGGGATACGTGGGCGAGTCCCCCGACAGGGTGCTGAGGGACGGCGAGCGGGCGCAGGAGCGCGAACGCGAGCGGACCGGGACGGCCGCCGGCGCGGGCCCGGACCCGGACGGTGCTCCGGACGGCAACGCGAACGGCACCCGGGAGGCCGGGACCGGCCCCGGCGACGCGCCGGCGGCGGGGGCCAATCGCGGCTCGACCGTACAGCTCCGTGTCCGGGATGTGGACAGCAAGACCACGATGCTGCGGCTGCCGGTGGACAGTGCGACCACCGCGCTGCGGCTGCCCGAGGAGCTGACCAAGCCCGCCGATGGCGGAAGTTCCGAGGGTGAGGCCGAGGAGGCGGAGGCCGCGACGGCCGCCGACGGCGAGGAGAAGGCGGCCGGGCGGCCGACCGGAACCGACCCGCGTCTCACGATGCGGACGGCTGCGGCGGGCGTGGGAGCCGTGGCGGGGAGTGCGGAGAAGGACGCGGAGAAGGGGGCGGGGGAGGCCGGCGAGAAGGCCGCCTCCGAGGGCGACACGCCCGGGGCCGCCGCGCCCGCCGAGGCCGCCACGCCCGCCGCGCCCGAGAGCGACGAACCCGACGAGGCGGCAGCCGAGCCGGCCAAGCCCGAGGCGCCGGAGGACCCCAGGCTTCCGCGCGCCGCCATGGCCTCCGCCTCCGCGTCCGGCACCGTGCCGGAGCCCCCGGCACCGACCCCGGTGCCCGAGCCCTCCCCGCTCCCGGAGCCGGTGCCCGAGCCGCACCCGGCGCCCAAGCCCCTCCCCGAACCCGAGCCGCAGCCCGGTCCGGAGCCGCTGCCGAAGCCGGCCCCTGCCCCCGTGCCCGGCCCCACCCCGGCCCCCGAGCCGCTGCCCACCCCCGACCCGCGGCCGGTGCCGCCCGTCCCGCCGCTGCCGAAGCCCGAGCCGCTGCCCCTCCCGGAGCCGCCGCCCGCGCCGGAGAACACCGCCGAGGCGATGGAGGTCCTGGCGACCCTCAACGCGCGCCCGGTCTCGCCGCTGCGCCGCGCGCTCAAGCGGATCACCATCTGGACGGCCTTCCTCGCCGTGGTGCTCGGTGCGGCGGTGGTGGCCCAGCTGCTGCGCCCGCTGCCGGACGCCAAGGTGCGGATGTCCGCCGCGGGCAGCTTCAGCTTCGCCGGCGACCCGCTCGACCTCGCCTGGCCGGCCAAGGGCCAGTCCGCCGCCGAGGTGGTCGGCGTCGGCAGCCTCGGCAGCTCCGGGCAGGAGACGCCGTCCGCGATCGCCAGCGTCACCAAGGTGATGAACGCCTACCTGATCCTGCAGAAGTTCCCGCTGAAGAAGGGGGAGAGCGGCCCGAAGATCACCGTGGACAAGCAGGCCGCGCAGGAGTCCGGCAACGTCGACGAGTCCCGGGTCACCCTCACCGAGGGCCAGGTGCTCACCGAGTACCAGGCGCTGGAACTGCTGATGCTGCCCTCGGCCAACAACGTGGCCCGGTTGCTCGCCCGCTTCCACTCCGGCTCCGAGGAAGCGTTCGTCAAGCTGATGAACGAGACGTCGGCCAAGTTCGGCATGACCAACACCACCTACGCCGACCCGGCGGGCTTCCTCGCGGACACCAAGTCCACCGCCAAGGACCAGCTGAAGCTGGCCGAGCAGGTCATGCAGGACGAGATCTTCCGGCAGATCGTCTCCACCCCGGAGACCAGCCTCAACAACGCGAAGATCTCCAACACCAACAACCTGATCAACCCGAAGACCGGGGTCATCGGCGTCAAGACCGGCTCCAGCACCCCGGCCGGCGGCTGCCTGATGTGGGCCGCCTACAAGGAGATCGGCGGTGTGAAGCGGCTGATCATCGGCGTCACCCTGGGCCAGCAGGCCACCTCGCCCAACCCCGGCGACGGCATCCTGCCGACCGTGCTCAAGGTCAGCGGCAAGCAGATCCAGGCCGCGCAGGGCGGCCTGACGGGCCAGACCGTGGTGAAGAAGGGCGACGTCGTCGGCACCGTGGACGACGGCCTCGGCGGCAAGGTCCAGGTCGTCGCGACCAAGGACCTCGTGGTGGCCGGCTTCCCGGGCATCACCGGCACGGTCACCCTGGACGCGGCCAAGCTCGGCCACACCGCGAAGGCCGGCCAGGAGGTCGGCCTGCTGCGGGTGGGCGCGGGCGACGACAAGACGGAGGTCCCGGTGGCCCTCCAGTCCGACCTGAACCCGCCGTCCATCCAGTCCCGGCTGATGCGCACGCTCTGAGCCCGCGACGACGGAGGGGGAGCCGGTTCGCCCGGCTCCCCCTCCGTCGTGTTCCCGTGTGTTCCGGGTGATGCTCGTCAGCCGTCGCGTGTTCCAGGGCCGTCCCGTCAGTCGCCGCGCGCTCCGGGTCCCGCTCGTCAGTTGTCGCGGTCGAGCAGCGCGACCGTGAACCCGCCGAGCGGCGTGACCTGGTCGGGCGCCCCGTACTGC
The DNA here is from genome assembly GCF_042732075.1 of Kitasatospora sp. NPDC059812. Taxonomy (NCBI): domain Bacteria; kingdom Bacillati; phylum Actinomycetota; class Actinomycetes; order Kitasatosporales; family Streptomycetaceae; genus Kitasatospora; species Kitasatospora sp. NPDC059812. Next base: position 4,147 of record NZ_JBHWIO010000072.1, on the reverse strand, counting down.
GTGCGGAGAGCCTGCGCCTGGTCCTCCGGCATGGTGGTCAGCGGGTCCTCGGTGTCCCCGAGGACCAGCAGCCAGATCCGCGCCGCCTGCCCCAGGCAGGCCTCCGGCTGCGGGCACGGCGTCGGCGACAGCTCCTCCGCGTCGTCGGCGCTCTGCGCGACGAACACCGGGTACGGGTGGACGTCCGACGGCAGGTAGTAGCTGACGCCCGGCCACACCATCGCCCAGGCCTGGTTGCCCAGCGGGGCCGCCATCCCGTCCCCGGACCGGTAGCCCGCGGCGATCACCCCGGCCGCCGCCCGGAACGGCTCCTCCGACCCGTTGTGCGAGCCCACGTAGCGCACTGCGGGCTGCTTCGGCAGGGCGGCCACGGCCGGGACGGCGAGCAGTCCCAGCGCCAGCAGTCCGACCGCCGCCCTGGCCGGTCCCGGAGCACGGAAACGTTTCGCCCAGGCCGCCGCGACGCCGTACACCGCGCCGACCCCGCCCCCGGCCAGCACCGCCCACGCGGGCACCGTGAACAGCAGGTACCGCTCGATGAAGTACGAGGTGCCGCCCTGCGACACCACCCACACGCCCGCCACCGGCAGCCCCGCGAGCAGCAGCGCCTGCCCGGCCTGCACCCGCCGGCCCGGCAGCAGCAGCACCGGCAGCGCCAGCAGCACGAAGGCGTAGAACACCGTGTGCGAGCCGAACAGGTGCTGGCCGAAGTGCACCAGGCCCCCGAGGTTCGGCTTCTCGATCCAGCCCAGCTGCCGGTCCGACTGCCGGCTGCCCAGCAGCACCACCGGCAGCACCGGCACCGCCGCCACCCCCACCGCCACCGGGTACTGCCACAGCAGCCGCCGCTCCGCCGCCCCGCGCGTGCGCCACAGGTGCAGCAGCACCAGCGCGGCCTGCCCGGCCACCGTGCTGAACGAGATCAGGTGCCCGGCGCCGGCCACCGCCATCGCCGCGCAGTACGGCGCCCACCGCCGCCACGTCGGCCGCTCCAGCGCCCGCACCAGGAACCAGGTGGCCGCCGCGATCGCGAAGGTCACCAGCGCGTACGCGCGCGCCTCCTGCGCGTACCGCGACACCTCCGGCGGCACCGCGAACAGCAGCCCCGCGCCGACCGCCGCCACCCGGTTGCCGAACAGCCGCTCGGCGGTCAGCGCCACGAACGCGGCCGCCCCCGCCATCGCCAGCACGGAGGGTATTCGCAGCGCCACCACGGAGTCGCCGAACACCGCCGTCCAGCCGTGCATCAGCAGGTAGTACGCCCCGTTGCTGGCGTCCACGTGCTGGAGCAGCCGGAGCAGGTCGCCCAACGACCGGGTGGCCACCGTCCAGGTCGCCATCTCGTCCCGCCACAGCTCCGGCGTCCCCAGCCGGTACCCGCCCACCGCCAGCATCACCACCGCGGGCCACACCCACACCTGCCCCAGCAGTCGCACCACCGGGTGCCCAGCAGGTCTCATCGGGTCCTTCGTCTCCTTCGCACGGCGTGGCAAGGCGGTCGAACACTTTTCCGGCAGGCTACTTGACCCGCCCTGACCCCTCGTCGGCACCCGCACCCCGACCCGGCCCCGACCCGGCCCCGACCCGGTCCCGGCGCGGCCCCGACCACTCCTGGCCGGAACGGTCCAGGGCCACTTCCGTCCAGTCGGAGTCCCTTCCACTGCCGTTGAGCTGCGACGAAGCTGGTGACCGCCGCCAGGGAGCACCGCTCCGGGCGGCACCGGAGAGCGCGTCACCGCGGGACGCGACCACCGGATCCCACCCTCACGTCGCAGCAGGAGAGGACACCGTCATGCTCCGCACCGTCATGACCGAGGCCGCCGCGGTCGCCACCCTCGCCGTCGCCGGCCGGGCTGCCGCCGCGGCCGCCCCTTAGGTCCTGTCCGGCCTGCCGCCGCCGCGGTCGCCCCGCGACCCGGTCCGGGGCTGACGGCCCCACCACCTCGCCCCGGCCTCGCCGGGCCCCACCGACCGGCTGCTCCTGCGGGGCGGCCGTCCCGCCGGGCCCGCTCCCGGGGCAGGCGGATCCGAGCGCCGCACCCCGGCCTCGCCGAGCGCCGCACCCCGGCGCCCCGCACCAGCGCGTCGAACCGCCGCCAGGCCGGCTGCTCCCGCAGGGCAGCCGACCGGAATCCGCGCGCCGCGTGAGCCGCCCGTCACCGTCGGGCCCCGGGCACCTCGAAGCCGGGCCCAGCCGCCAACCCCGTCCACCACGTCCGGAGGTCCGCCATGTCCGCCAACCGTTCGAAGCTCGCCAACGTCGCCCTCGCCGGGGCCCTCGCCCTCGGTGCGGTCGTCTCCACCGTCTCGCTGACCGCACCGGCGCAGGCCGTCGGCACCTCGTCCGTCAACGGCTCGATCACCCGCTCCGAGATCATCGCCCGGGCCCAGAACTGGGTCGACCAGGCGGTGCCGTACAGCCAGAGCCTGTGGCACAGCGACAGCAACGGCTCCTACCGGCAGGACTGCTCCGGCCTGGTCTCGATGGCCTGGCACCTCGGCTCCAGCCGGGTCACCTCCACCCTCGACGACATCTCCACCCAGCTCGGCAGCCTCGACGACCTGCAGCCCGGCGACATGATCGACAACATCAGCACGCACGTCGTGCTGTTCGCCGGCTGGACCGACGGCAGCCACAACACCGCCGTGGTCTACGAGGAGCCGCGGCCGGGCCTGACCGCCCGCAAGATCAACTACTCGCGCAGCTCCCTGGTCAGCGGCGGCTTCAAGCCCTTCCGCTACGACAAGACCGTCGACAGCGCCCCGCTGCCGCCGAAGCAGACGCCCGTGGGCTGGGGCGCCCAGGTGGTGGTGAACGGCGGCGGCAACGTCTTCCACACCACCCGTTCCTCCAACGGGAGCTGGACCGGCTTCGGGAACGTGGAGAGCGCCGCGGGCGACATCGGCGGCGTCCAGTCCATCGCGGACGCCGGCATCAACGGCGACACCTACCTGCTCGCCGTCGGCGGCGACGGGAACATCTACCACACCATCCGTCACTCCGGCGGCAACTGGGACCGCTTCACCGACATCGGCCCGCAGACCAACAGGCTGGGCAACGTCACCAAGGTCTCCGCGGTCTCGATCGGCGGTGACCTGCACGTCGTCGCCGTCGCCGACGGCAGGCTCTTCCACACCGCCCGGCTCGCGAACGGCACCTGGCTGCGGTTCGGCGACATCACCCCGGCGGGCGGCGCCGTGACCAGCGCCTCGGTCGCGAGCGTCAACGGCGAACTCCAGGTCGTGACGGTCTCGGGCGGCACGGTCTACCACGCCATCCGCGCCGTCAGCGGCTCCTGGTCGGGTTGGGGCAATGTCTACGACGCCGCCGGGAACGTCGGCCCCGCCCAGGACGTGGCGGTCGCCGGCACCGGCGCCGACGCGCAGATCGTCGTGGTGAACAACAACGGCCAACAGTTCCACGGTGTCCGCTACGGCAACGGCACGTGGCAGCCGTTCGCCGAGCTCGCCCCCGTGATCGGCTCGTTCACCGCCAACCGGGTCAGCGCCGCCAACATCGACGGCGAGTTCCAGGCCGTCTTCATCACCAACGACGACCGGATCATGCACACCATCCGCGACGGCTCCGGCAGCTGGGACCCGGCGGCCCCGATCCAGCTGAACGGCGTGAGCGGCAACCACTACGCCGTCTCCATCGGCGGCACCTACAACTGACCGCCCTTGCCCGCCGGTTCCACCCGCCGGCCCACCGCTGCCCCGCCGCGGTGGGTCGGCCCCTTGCCGCAGCCGAGCACCGCCCCCGGCCCGGCGAGCAGCCGTCACCGCCCGCCCCGACGCCCCGTCGCAGCCCTGAGGGCGGCACGCCCGGGCCCGCCATCGGCAAGATCGCGAAGCCGCCGCCCGGGCGCCGCCCGACCCGCTACACTGAGCCGGTAGCGGCTTGCCCTCGGGCCGGCCGCCCCGGATCCGCCTACGGGATGCAGTCGCTCCCCGGCGGATCCTCGCCTCAGTAGCTCAGGGGATAGAGCACGGCTCTCCTAAAGCCGGTGTCGCAGGTTCGAATCCTGCCTGGGGCACCACCACGCGTGGCCGCAGGCCCCCGCCCCCCACGGCGGGGGGCTGCGGGGTTTCCCGGGCCGGGCGGGATCGGGGCCTGGCCGGCTCAGACCAGGGCGAAGTGCGCGCG
>NZ_JBHWIO010000071.1:41311-48828 GCF_042732075.1 Kitasatospora sp. NPDC059812 | reverse complement strand
CGCGCCCCCGCCCCCCCCCGACCCCCCCCCCCCCCCCCCCCGCGCCCCCGGCCCCCGGGCCGCGCCCCCCCCCCCCCGGGCCCGGTAACGCTTCGGCATCCTCCGGGCCGCGGACCATTGACACCCCGCTGACGGGGCCCGTACGGTCCTTCCCAAGCGACTGGAAACTTTCCTAACAGTTCGGCTCCCCGAACCCGAGGGTTCACCCTCGTCGCTCCCCCCACCAGCCGGAAGAGGAGGATTTCGCGCGTGACCAAGACCACCGCCAAGGCCCCCCTCGCCGGCACCCCCAGCCTGCTGCGCGCCATCAACGACCGCGCCGCCCTCGAACTGCTGCTGGAGAACGGACCGCTCTCCCGCACCCAGATCGGCACCCTGACCGGCCTCTCCAAGCCCACCGCCTCCCAGCTGCTGGCCCGCCTGGAGGCGGCCGGACTGGTCCTGCCGGTCGGCACCACCGCCGGCGGCCCCGGCCCCAACGCGCAGCTGTACGAGGTGAATCCGGCCGCCGGCCACGTCGCCGGACTGGACGTCACCAACAGCGAGATCAGAGTCGCCGTCGCCGACATCACCGGCTCCACGCTGGCCGAGCACGCCGTGCCGACCAAGGGCGTGCCGGCCGCCGAGACCGTCGCCAAGGTCGCTGCCGCCGTCACCGAGACCGTCCGCGCCGCCGGGCTGGCCGCGGGCAGCCTGCGCACCGCCGCGATCGGCGTCGGCGGCGCCCCCGACCCGGTCACCGGCAAGCTGCGCTACGCCTCCCACCTGCCCGGCTGGCACTCGCCGCGGCTGGTCGAGGAGCTGTCCGAGGCGATCGGCGCGCCCGTGTCGATCGAGAACGACGTGAACCTCGCCGCCGTCGCCGAACAGGCCTCCGGCGCGGCGCGGGGCTCCGAGGACTTCGTCCTGCTCTGGGCCGGTGCGGGCACCGGCGCCGCGATCGTCATCGCCGGCCGGCTGCACCGCGGCTTCACCGGCGGAGCCGGGGAGGTCGGCTACATGCCGGTGCCCGGCTCACCGGTCGCGCGGGACGTGCGCCGCCGCAAGTTCGGCGGGTTCCAGGAGCTGGTCGGCACACCCGCCGTCCGGACCCTGGCCCGCGAGCACGGGCTCGGCGCGCCCACCGCCGAGGACTCGATCGCCAAGGCCCTGGAGACCCCGGGCGCCGGCGACGCCTTCCTCGTCGAACTGGCCGGCCGGCTCGCCGTCGGACTGGCCGCGATCGTCGCCGTCGTCGACCCCCAGCTGGTGGTCCTCTCCGGCGCGGTGCCCACCGCGGGCGGCGAACGCCTGCGCGCCCTCGTCGAGGACGAACTGGCCAGGCTCTCCATCGCCCGGCCCGAGGTCCGCAGCAGCGCCCTGCCCGGCTCGCCCGTCCTGCTCGGCGCCCTGCAACGCGCGCTGGCGGACGCCCGCGAGGCGGTCTTCTCCACCCACTGACAGCCACCCGACTGACAGCCACCCACCGACGCCCACCCGCCGACGCCCACCCGCCGACGCTCCCCGGTCGCCCGCCACCCCGCACGCACCCTGCACCCACCTCTCCCCACCCCCGAACGCGGGCCCCGAGGCAATGACGCCTGCCCGCGCACCCCCAGGAGGACCTCGAAGTGCACTCCACCACCTCCCGCAGAGGCCGTCGCACGATCGCCGCCGTCACCGGCACCGCCGTCCTGGCCCTGCTCGCCACCGCCTGCACCGGCAGCAGCGAGAGCAGCGGCAGCGACGACTCGGCCAGCGGCAAGGACGTCACCATCACCTTCTGGCACGGCTGGAGCCAGGACAACGAGGTGAAGGCGATCAACGACAACATCGCCGCCTTCGAGAAGGCCCACCCCAACATCCACGTCAAGGCCGTGGACAACATCGCGGACGACAAGGTCAACCAGGCCCTGCGGGCCGGCGGCGACGACGCGCCGGACGTGGTCTCCTCCTTCACCACCAACAACGTCGGCATGTTCTGTTCGACCAAGGCGTTCACCGACCTCAAGCCGCTGCTGCAGAAGAGCGGCATCGACCCGGTCAAGACCTTCCCGGCCGCGATGCTCAACTACACGCAGTTCCAGGGCAACCAGTGCTCGCTGCCGCTGCTCGGCGACGCCTACGGCCTCTACTACAACAAGAAGGCCTTCGCCGACGCGGGCATCGCCAACCCGCCGAAGACCTTCAGCGAGTTCGCCGAGGACGCCAAGAAGCTGACCCTCGCGGACGGCGACGGCTACAAGCAGCTCGGCTTCATGCCGCTGTACCACGGCTACGAGTCGACCACCGAGCACTTCCTCGGCCAGTACGGCCCGACCTACTTCGGCGCCGACGGCAAGTCGAACATCGCCGCCGACCCGAAGGTCGCCGCGATGCTCAAGTGGCAGAAGGACATGGTCGACCAGCTCGGCGGCTACACCAAGCTGGAGAAGTACCGCGCCACCTTCGGCGAGGAGTTCAGCGCCAAGAACCCCTTCCTCACCGGCAAGGTCGCGATGGCCATCGACGGCGAGTGGCGCACCGCCGCCCTCGCCGACAACAAGCCCGACTTCGACTGGGCCACCGCCGCGTTCCCTGTCCCGGACGACCAGGCCGACACCTACGGCCGCGGCTACCAGACCGGCACCATCGTCGGCATCGCCAGCAGCAGCAAGAAGCAGGCCGCGGCCTGGGAGCTGGTCAAGTACCTGACCACCGACACCGACGCGGTGGTCGGCTTCGCCAACGCGATCCACAACGTGCCCAGCACCTTCGACGCGCTCAACTCGCCGAAGCTGACGAACGACCCGAACTTCAAGACCTTCATCGACGTCGCCAAGAACCAGTACTCGGGCACCACCCCGGCGGCCGTCAACGGCAGCGGCTACATCGCCTCCCTGCAGAACCTCGGCTACGACTACGAGTCCGGCAAGCAGCCCGATCTCGCGGCCGGCCTCGCGGCCACCGCCAAGGAGATCGACGCCGCCATCGCCCAGGCGAAGTAGCGGAAACGGTCCACGGAGCTCCCATGTCACTCGCGTTCGGCACCCGCAAGGGCACCGGATCGACCGACCCGGCGGCGCCCTCCACGCAGCACCTGCTGCGCCGGAAGCGCCGCCGGGAGGCGGCCCGCACCCTCGCCTTCCTCTCCCCCTGGCTGATCGGCTTCGGCGTCTTCTTCCTGTACCCGCTGATCTCCACCGCCTACTTCTCCTTCACCAAGTACAACGGCTTCGGCGCCCCCACCTTCAGCGGCCTGAAGAACTGGGACTACGTCTTCAACGACCTCCCGGCGTTCTGGCAGGGCCTGCGCAACACCGTGTGGCTGGTCTTCATCATGGTGAGCCTGCGGGTCGCCTTCGGCCTCGGCATCGGCCTGCTCATCACCAAGGTCAAGACCGGCGCCGGCTTCTTCCGCACCGCGTTCTACCTGCCGTACCTGGCACCGCCGGTGGCCGCCACCGTCGCCTTCGCCTTCCTGCTCAACCCCGGCACCGGCCCGGTCAACCACTTCCTCGGCGAGCTCGGCCTCCCGCAGCCCGGCTGGTTCGCCAGCGCCGACTGGTCCAAGCCCGCGCTCACCATGCTCGCCATGTGGGGCATCGGCGACCTGATGGTCATCTTCATGGCCTCGCTGCTCGACGTCCCCAAGGAGCAGTACGAGGCCGCCGAACTGGACGGCGCCGGACCCTTCCAGCGGTTCCGGTACGTCACGCTGCCGAACATCTCGCCGATCATCATGTTCGCCGTGGTCACCGGCGTCATCCAGACCATGCAGTACTACACCCAGGCGATCGTCGCCGGGAAGGTCGCCGGCGGCATCGCGGGCAACTCCGGCCAGCAGTTCGAGCCCGGCTTCCCGCAGGGCTCCACCTGGACCCTGCCGCAGATGGTCTACAACCTCGGCTTCCAGCGCTTCAACTACGGCGCGGCGTGCGTCGTCGCCCTGGTGCTGTTCGCCATCTCGATGGCCGTCACCTCGCTCCTGCTCCGCCGCAAGTCCGGCTTCATGGCGAGTGACGACTAGTCCGTGTGCTGCGGACCCAGCGGACCGATGAGGACCCGATCATGACTCTCAGCTCCACACTCACCAAGGCGCCCGCCCCGGCCGGCCCCTCCCGCGCCTCCGGCCCGGCCGCCCGGGCGGCCCGCCGCCGCGCGATGCTCCACTGGGTGGCCGTGCACTCGCTGGCCATCGCCGCCGCGCTGTTCTTCCTGCTGCCGTTCGTCTTCGCCTTCCTCACCTCGGTGATGACCGACCAGCAGGCGCTCACCACCGACTACTGGCCGACCTCCTGGCAGTGGGGCAACTACGGCAAGGTCTGGGACACCCCCGGCTTCCTCACCTGGTGGCGCAACACCCTGCTCTACGCGGGCCTCGGCACCGTCCTGACCATCGTCTCCAGCCTGCCGGTCGCCTACGCGCTCGCCAAGTTCCGCTTCCGGGGCCGCAACCTGGCGCTGATGGCCGTCATCGCCATGATGATGCTCCCGCCGCAGGTCACCGTCATCCCGATGTACCTGTTCTGGGCCAAGCAGCTCGGCCTCGGCGGCTCGCTCTGGCCGCTCATCATCCCGATGGCCTTCGGCGACGCGTTCTCGATCTTCCTGCTGCGCCAGTTCCTGCTGACCATCCCCAAGGAGTACATCGAGGCCGCCCGGATCGACGGCTGCGGCGACCTGCGCACCCTGCTGAAGGTCGTGCTGCCGATGGCCAAGCCGGCCATCGCCGCCGTCGCCCTGTTCCAGTTCTTCTACTGCTGGAACGACTACTTCGGCCCGCAGATCTACGCCAGCAACAACCACGCGGCCTGGACGCTCTCGTACGGCCTGGAGTCGTTCAAGGGCGCCCACCACACCAACTGGAACCTCACCATGGCCGCCACCCTCCTCGTGATGGCACCGGTGATCATCCTCTTCTTCTTCGCACAGAAGGCCTTCATCGAAGGCGTGACACTGACAGGGGTCAAGGGCTGATGTCCGCACTCAAGTTGGCAATCGTCGGCGGCGGTTCGACGTACACCCCGGAGCTGATCGACGGCTTCGCCCGGCTCCGCGACACCCTGCCGATCGGCGAGCTGGTGCTCATCGACCCGGCCGCCGACCGGCTGGAGCTGATCGGCGGGCTCGCCCGGCGGATCTTCGCCAAGCAGGGGCACGGTGCCGTCGTCACCACCACCGTCGACGTCGAGGCCGGTGTCGCCGACGCCGACGCCGTGCTGCTGCAACTGCGCGTCGGCGGGCAGGCCGCCCGCAACCGGGACGAGACCTGGCCGCTGGAGTGCGGCTGCGTCGGCCAGGAGACCACCGGCGCCGGCGGCCTCGCCAAGGCGCTGCGCACCGTCCCGGTCGTCCTCGACATCGCCGAGAAGGTCCGGCGCGCCAACCCGGAGGCCTGGATCGTCGACTTCACCAACCCCGTCGGCATCGTCACCCGCGCACTGCGCAACGCCGGGCACAAGGCCGTCGGCCTGTGCAACGTCGCCATCGGCTTCCAGCGCAAGTTCGCGACCCACCTCGGCGTCGACCCGGAGCTGGTCCGGCTCGACCACGTCGGCCTCAACCACCTCACCTGGGAGCGCGGCGTCACCCTGCTCGACGCCCCGGGCTCGACGACGGGCCGGGAGGTGCTGCCGGAGCTGCTCGCCGCGCACGGCAAGGCCATCGCCGAGGACCTGCACCTGCCGCAGCCCGTCATCGAGCGGCTCGGCGTCGTGCCGTCCTACTACCTGCGCTACTTCTACCAGCACGACGCCGTCGTCGAGGAACTCAAGGTGCAGGGCTCGCGGGCCGCCCAGGTCGCCGAGATCGAGCGGCAGCTGCTGGAGATGTACGCCGACCCGGCCCTCGACACCAAGCCGGAACTCCTCGGCCAGCGCGGCGGCGCGTTCTACTCCGAGGCGGCGGTCCAGCTGATCGCCGCGCTGCTCGGCACCGGCGGCGGGACGTCCGTGCAGGTCGTCAACGCGCCGAACAACGGCGTGCTGCCGTTCCTGCCCGACGACGCCGTCATCGAGGTCCCGGCCGAGGTCGACGCCAACGGCGTCCGGCCGCTCCCCCAGCGGGCCGTCGAGCCGCTGTACGCCGGCCTCATCGCCGCCGTCACCGCGTACGAGCACCTCGCCCTCGACGCCGCCCTGCACGGCGGCCGCGACCGGGTCTTCGACGCCCTGCTCGCCCACCCGCTGGTCGGCCAGCTCGAACTCGCCGACCAGCTCACCGATCGGCTGCTCGCCCACAACCGCGAGCACCTCGCCTGGGCCTGACGGCCCGGGGCCCGGCTACGCACCCGGGCCCCGCCGGGAAAGCCGCCCGGCCCGCGATATGAGGGTGTCGCGGGCCGGGCACTGCGAGGAGACCGACCACCCCCGGCCGGGGACAACGCCACGGCCGGGCCACGTACGAGCCGCGGGGACCTGATGACCCACCAGCCCGAACCGATCCTGCCAGGCGTCCTCGCCATCGACGCCGGCAACTCCAAGACCGACGTCGCCCTGATCGGCGCCGACGGCACCGTCCATGGCACCGCCCGCGGCGGCGGCTTCGCACCCCAGAAGATCGGCGGCGCCGCCGCCGTCGCCGGCCTCGCCCCGCTCGTCGAACAGGCCGCCGCCGCGGCCGGCCACCCCGCCTGGAGCGGCGTCCTCACCAGCCACGTCAGCGCCTGCCTGGCCAACGCCGACCTGCCCGTCGAGGAGGAGGCCCTGCGCGCCGCGCTGGAATCCCACCCCTGGGGCACCAGCAACACCGTCGTCAACGACACCTTCGGCCTGCTGCGGGCCGGCACCGACGGCCCGCGCGGCGTCGCCGTCGTCTGCGGCGCCGGCATCAACTGCGTGGGCCTGCTGCCCGACGGCCGCACCGCCCGCTTCCCCGCCCTCGGCGAGCTCACCGGCGACTGGGGCGGCGGCGGGGGCCTGGCCGTCACCAGCATGTGGCACGCCGTCCGCCACGAGGACGGCCGCGGCGGCCCCACCGGGCTCTCCCGCGCCATCGCCGAGCACTTCGGCCTGCCCAGCGCCGGCGCCGTCGCCGAGGCCGTCCACCTCGGGCACCTGCCGACCAGCCGGCTGCACGAGATCGTCCGGGTGCTGTTCGCCGTCGCGGAGCAGGGCGACGAGGTCGCCCTGGGACTGATCGACCGCCAGGCCGACGAGATCGTCCGGCTCGCCGTCGTCGCCCTGCGGCGGCTGGAACTGCTCGACGCGCGGACCCCGCTGGTGCTCGGCGGCGGCGTGCTCGCCTCCCGGCAGCCGCTGCTGATCGACAACCTGACCGCCCGTCTGGCCGAGGCCGCGCCGCTCGCCGAACCGCGGGTCGTCGTCGCGCCGCCCGTCCTGGGCGCGGCCCTGCTCGGACTCGACCACCTCGGGGCGGGCCCCGCGGCCCAGGCCCGGCTGCGCGAGGCGTACGAGGCGCAACGGCCCGTCGCCGTCTGACCGTTACGCCGCCCCTCAAGACTCCCGCGGCCGCCGGATCCGCACATCCCGCGGCCGCGGGGACCCCCCCCCCTGCCCCCCGCCGGGTCCGGGGGTGACTGTGGCGCCCCGGTGCCG
>NZ_JBHWIO010000071.1:26384-41301 GCF_042732075.1 Kitasatospora sp. NPDC059812 | reverse complement strand
CGGGCGGGGGCCGCGTTAGCCGCCTCCACGCCCGCGCCCCTTCCCACCTTCCCCCGCCCCCCCCCCCCCCCGGCGGCCGCGGTACCCCCACCCCGGCGGCCCGCGGGAACCACAGCCCGTGCACCAGTCGTCTACCTGTGTGACGAGTTCCGCCGCTGTCCGGGGAGACTAGTGCCATGGCCGTGCCCCGAACCCTCCTCGCCGCGCTGCTCTGCTGCACCGCCGCAGCCGCTCTCGCCGCCTGCACTCCCGCCGACTCCGCGCCCACCATCGCCGCCGCCTCCGCCGCCGCCGTCGCCGACGGGGCGTACGACGACGAGGACGACCTGCTGGACGACGACCTCGTCGGCCCCGAGCCCAGCATGGACACCTCCCCCTCCCCCTCCGCCGACTGCGCCACCCCGACCCCGACCGAACGCCCCGGGCACACCGTCCTCGTGGTCATCGCCACCGAGGACGGCGACGTCACCGCCCAGCCCGCCCGCTACTCCTGCGACGAGGCCCGCTACGAGGGGACGGGGGCGCCGGCCCGCTACGGCTTCGCGACCGCCGGGGTCGAGGCCACGCTCGTCGACCACCCGCACGCCGACCCGGCCAGACCCGTCCGGCTGGAGGACGTGCTCGGGCACCTGGAGGACTGCCTGGCCGAGCACGAACCCGACCCGCCGTACGGGTGCTACGGCAACGTGTACGACGTGGTGCTGGACTCGCACGGGCGGATCATGCGGATCGGGGAGCTGGTCGGGCCGTGATCCGGCCGTGGACCGGCTGAGCTCGGAACCGGCTCAGGACGGGGCGACGAGGCCGAACTCGTAGGCCTGGATGACCAGGTGGACCCGGTCCCGGGCGTCCAGCTTGGTGAACAGCCGGGCCACGTGCGCCTTGGCGGTGGCCACGCTGATGGTCAGCTCCTCGGCGATCTCGCCGTTGGACAGCCCGCGGCCGACCAGCGTCAGCACCTCGCGCTCGCGGTCGGTGATCCCGTCGACCGTCGTCCGGCCGGACCGGGCGGCGGCGGGCTGCGGGCGGGCGGCGAACTCGCCGATCAGCCGGCGGGTGATGCTCGGCGCGATCAGGGCGTCCCCGGCGGCGACCACCCGGACGCCGTCGAGGATGGTCTCCAGGGCGAGGTCCTTGACCAGGAAGCCGGCCGCCCCGGCCCGCAGCGCGCCGTACACGTAGTCGTCGTCGTCGAAGGTGGTGAGGACGAGGACGTGGGTCGGCAGGCCGGGGTCGGCGGTGATCCGGCGGGTGGCCTCGATGCCGTCCATGCCGGGCATCCGGATGTCCATCACGGCGACGTCGGGGCGCAGCCGGCCGACCAGTTCCACCGCCTCGGCGCCGTTGCCGGCCTCGCCGACGACCTCCAGGTCCGGGGTGTCGGCGATGAGCACGCGCAGACCGGTGCGGATGAGCGGCTGGTCGTCGACCAGGACGACACGGATCACGGGGAGACCTCCACGGGGAGCGGCAGTCGGGCGGCGACCTGGAAGCCGCCCGCGGGGCGCGGGCCGGCGCTGAACTCGCCGTGCAGCAGGCCGACCCGCTCGCGCATGCCGGCGATGCCGTAACCGGAGCCGGCGGACGGCCCGCCGGCTCCGGCGCCGAGGTCGACGACGGTGACGGCGACCTCCTCGGGGCCGTAGTCGACGGTGACCCGGCAGTCCCGGGTGCCGGAGTGCTTGACCACGTTGGTGACCGCCTCCTGCACGATGCGGTAGGCGGCGAGGTCCACCTCGGGCGGCAGCGGGCGGGGCTCGCCGAGGCGGGTGAGCACGACCCGCACGCCCGCGCCGGCCGTCTGCTCGACCAGCCGGTCCAACTCGCCCAGCCCCGGGGCGACCTCCATCGGCGCGGACTCCGGCTCGCCCTGGCGCAGCGCCCCGAGCATCCGGCGCAGCCCGGCCAGGGTCTCCCGGCTGGTCGCCTCGATGGCGTTCAGCGCGTTGCGGGTCTCGGCGGGCTGGGTGTCCATGACCCGGCTGCCCATCCCGGCCTGGATCGCGATGATGCCGATGCTGTGGGCGACCATGTCGTGCAACTCGCGGGCGATCCGCAGCCGTTCGGCGGTGATCGCCTGCTCGGTGGCGCGGCCGCGCAGGGCCTCGGTGTGCGCCCGGTTCTGCCGGACGGTGTTGCCGACCAGCCAGGCGATCGCGGCGGTCGAGGCGAACGCGGCTTGGGCGACGAAGTCGGTGTGGTAGTCGTTCGCCACCCGCCAGACCGCCAGGGCGGCCACCAGGGCGACCGGCATCGCGGCGGCGCACAGCGACACGGCCCGGGAGCGGGTGGCCGTGCAGTAGCCGATCGCCGCCTCGGCGAGCAGCAGCTGCACCACGGCCGTCTCCTGGATCCGCATGCCGATCGTGAACGCGCACGCGGCCAGCGGGATCGCCACCGCCAGCAGCGGAAGCCGGACCAGCAGCGACGCCATCAGCGTCGTGACCACCGCGGTGACCAGCAACGGCATGTCCTCGAAGTTGCCGTTGTAGCGGAACAGGTGGGCCAGCTCGTTGCTCCGCTGGAAGCTGCGGAACGTGATGACGGCCACCCAGAACGCCGCCACCCACACGCCCAGGGGCAGGCGCCTGAACAGGGGCGGACGAGGGTTGGTGATCATCGCCCGATGGTAGCGGCGGCCCGCGCGGCGGCGCATTGGCCCGAGGGCGTAATCCCCCGGGCCAGTGCGGCCGCGGGCGGTTGTGGCCCGCGGCCCGATGTCCGTCCGGGGCCCCGGACGGCACCGTTGTCCCCGTGATCGAGATCGAGCGACTGACCAAGCGGTACGGCGCCACCACGGCCGTCGACCAGTTGACCTTCACCGTCCGGCCGGGCACCGTCACCGGCTTCCTCGGCCCCAACGGCGCCGGCAAGTCCACCACGCTGCGGATGATCCTGGGGCTGCACACCCCGACCGAGGGGTCCGTCACGGTGGACGGCGTGCCCTTCGCGGACCGGCCGCGCGGACTGCGCCACGTCGGCGCCCTGCTGGACGCCCAGGACGTGCACGGCGGGCGCAGCGCCCGGGCCCACCTGTCGGCGCTCGCCCGCGGCAACCGCATCCCGCTCCGGCGGGTGGACGAGGTGCTCGCCGAGGTCGGCCTCGGCAAGGCCGCCGGGCGCCGGATCGGCGGCTACTCGCTGGGCATGAAGCAGCGGCTCGGCATCGCCGGCGCGCTGCTCGGCGACCCGCCGGTGCTGCTGTTCGACGAGCCGCTCAACGGCCTCGACCCGGAGGGCGTGCTGTGGGTGCGCGGCCTGTTCCGCCGCCTCGCCGAGGAGGGGCGGACGGTCTTCGTCTCCAGCCACATGATGGCCGAGATGGAGCACACCGCCGACCGGCTGGTGGTGATCGGCCGGGGCCGGCTGATCGCGGACGAGAGCCTGGCGGAGTTCTCCGCCCGCAACGCCGTCACCAGCGTGGCCGTCCGGGCTCCCGAACTGCCTTCGCTCGCCGAGGTGTTGCGGGCCGAAGGGGCGGCCGTACGGCAGGCGCAGGAGCCGGACGGGGCGGTGGTGACCGGGCTGCCCGCCGCCCGGATCGGCGAACTCGCCCTGCGGCACGGCCTGGTGCTGCACGAGCTCGCCACCCGTACCTCGTCCCTGGAGTCGGCGTTCATGTCGCTGACCGCCGACAGCGTCGAATACCTGGCAGGAGATGCCCGATGAGTACCGCCGCCCTCGCCCCCGCCCGCCCCCGCACCCGCCCGGCCGAGCCGCGGGCCCGGTTCGGCGACCTGCTCGCCGCCGAGTGGATCAAACTGCGCTCGCTGCGGTCCACGTACTGGGTGCTGGCGCTGGCCTCGCTGGCCGCGATCGTGGTCAACCTGAACGCCGTCCACACCGACCTGACCTACATCGACCATCCCCGCCCGCCGGTGCCCGGCTTCCCGCCGTACCGGTACGACCCGCTGTACCACGGCCTCAGCAGCATCTCCGGCGCCCTGATGGCCGTCGCGGCCGGCAGCCTCGGCGCGATCACCGTGTTCGGCGAGTACACCACCGGCATGATCCGCACCACCTTCGCCGCCGTGCCCGACCGGCGGGGCGTGGCCGTGGCCAAGGTGGTGCTGGTCGCCGGCCTCACCGCGCTCGCCGGGGCGGTGGTGTCCGCGGTGTCCTTCTTCGGCAGCAACGCCATGCTGGCCTCCCGGCACGCCGGGCTCTCCATCACCGACGAGGGCTGCCTGCGGGCCGTCCTCGGCTACGCGGCGATCGTGCCCGTCTGCGCGCTGATCGGGATGGCCCTCGGCGCCCTGCTGCGGCACGCCACCGCTTCGATCGTCTCGCTGGTCATGCTGCTGTTCATCGTGCCGATGCTGTTCGGCGGCGACCGCTACCGCTGGCTGAAGGAGATCGGCAACCACCTGCCGCTCGCCGCCGAGGGGAGGCTGACGATCAACCCCAACTCCTCGACGACGATGGGCAAGTACGCGCCGAGCGTGCTCGACTCCTGGATCACCCTGGGCGTCTGGGCGGCCGTCGCACTGGCGGCGACGGTGGTCCTGATGCGGCGGCGGGACGTCTGAGCCCGACGGGGGCCGGGGTGTCAGGCGGCCGAGGTCGCCGCGGCGGCCGCCTTGGCGCGGAAGGCGCCGAGGGTGGCGGCGGGGACGCCGCAGGCGGGGAGGAAGGCCTCGGCGCCGCCGTGGCGGGTGCGGACGCGGTCGAGGAAGACCGCCATGGCCTCCGCCGGGGCGTCGAGGAGCGGGGCGGGGATGGTGAGTTCGCGGCCTTCGGAGTCGGTGACCCGGGCGCCGCGGGCGTTGAGCGCGGTGCGGTGGCGCTCGGAGAGGCCGGCGAAGATCTGCGGCAGGGCGTCGGCGGTGCGGGCGTAGTCGGCGACGATCCGCTCGGCGGGCACGCCGAGGAGGTCCAGCAGCAGGGCGGTCAGCAGGCCGGTGCGGTCCTTGCCGGCGGCGCAGTGCAGGAGGACGGCGCCCGGGCGGGCGGCGGCCTCGACGGCGGCGGTGACGGCCTCGGGTGCGGACTCGGCCAGCAGCACGTAGTAGTCGCCGAGGTCGGCGGCGGTGGCCATGGTGCGCATCCGGGCGGCGAGGCCGTCGCCGGTGGGGTTCACCGGGGCCGCGACGACGGCTATCCCGGCGGCCTCGGCGGCGGCCCAGTCGGCGGGGTCGGTCTCGCGGGTGTCGCGCAGGTCGACGATGGTGCGGATGTCGCAGGCGCGCAGCTGGGCGACGGTGGCCTCGTCGGCGGCCGGGAACGGCTGGGCGGAGCGGTACAGCACGCCGGGGCGGATCCGCCGGCCCTCGGGGTCGCCGAGGACGGCGGGGTCGCGGAAGTTGACCAGGGACATGCGCGGGGCCTTTCGGTGGGGCCGTGGGGGGAGGGGGCCTGACATCCAGATGTCCATCTAGACGTCTAGATGTCTAGTCCCTCCCCGGGGTGCGGAGCAAACCACGGGAGCCCGCACCCCTCCATCCCACCCCCGCCGACCGGCCCCGTCGACCGGAGGGAGGGGGACGGGAAGAAGGAGGGCGGGGAACCGGCGGTGGACGGGCGGCGGCCGAGCCGTCCCGGATGGACACGGTGATCCGGACCTCCCCTCCGGCCCGCGATAGCACCAGGTCAGCCGCCCACCCCGCACCGTTCGGCGCCGTATCGATCCTGCTAAAGTTCCGCGCCGGATCATCACGCGTCACGGGGGGCGGAGTACCGCGGTGTCCGAGGGGACCGAGCACGACATACCCACCGAACTCGCCGAGGTCTACCTCGGGCTGCTCGCCGACGCCTCCCGCACCGGGAGGCTGCTGCGCCGGGACGAACTGGAGTGCCTGCGCACGCTGGGCGAGCACTGCGCCGAGGCCGGGTACGGGCTGCGCGACGTCGTCGCGCACTGCCTGTCGGCCACCCGGCGGGCCTGGCAGACGCTGCCGGGCATCACCGCGGCAGGCGGCGTCGGGGAACTGCGCCGGATCGGCGACGCCGTGCTCGCGGCGACCGAGGCCGCACTGGCCGCACTCGGCGAGGGGCACGAACGCGCGCAACGCATGGCGGTCCGCCAACAGGAGTCCGCGCGGCGCGAGTTCATCGACGACCTGCTGTACGGCCGCAGCGACCTGGGCCTGCTGGCGGAGCGCGCCGAGCGGTTCGGGCTGCGGCTGGCGGGCGCGTACGCGGTGGCGGTGGCCGTCGGCGACACGCCGTACGCAGACGTCCACCCGCTGGTGCACCGGGTGGAACGGGAGCTGGTCGGGCGGTTCGGCGAGCGGGACGTCCTGCTCGCCGGCAAGGACGGCCGGCTGGTGTGCATCGTCCCGGACACGGAACGCGCCGTCCTGGAGGCCTTCGCCGACCTGGCGCTGCGCCCCGGCCCCGGCTACCGCCCGGTGCTGCGGGTGGCCACCGGGCGCCGGCACTCGGGGGCCACCGGGGTGCTGCGCAGCTACGAGGAGGCGCTGGGCGCGCTCGACTACGCGGACCGGCTGGACCTGCCGGCACAGCAGCTGAAGGCCGAGGAACTGCTGGTCTTCCCCGTGCTGATGCGCGACCGGGCGGCGATGGCCGACCTGGTGCGCAGCGTGCTGGGCCCGCTGACCGAGGCGCGCGGCGGCGCCCGCCCCTTGCTGGACACCATCGCGGTGCAGGCGGAGGCCGCGTACGTGAACGCGGAGGCGGCCCGGCGGCTGGGGCTGAGCGTGCGCACGCTCGGCTACCGGCTGGAGCGGATCAAGGCGCTGACCGGCTACGACCCGTCGGACGCCCTGCAGCGGTTCACCCTGGAGACGGCGGCGATGGGGGCCCGGCTGCTCAACTGGCCGGAGCAGCCGCTGTAGACGGCGGCCAAACGCCCCCGGGCCGTGCGTTCCAGGGTGTCAAAGGGCCGTAAAGATTGCCGGATCCTGGCAATGTGCGAACGACCCCTCCGCTGTCACGATCTCCATGGCGCCGAGGTGCGGTGCCGTGGGAACAGCGGGGGAGCGTGGCCGGGATGGGGGGATTCGTCGCGGCCGCGCTGGCTTTTCCGACGGCGCTGTTCAGCTTCGCGCTGGTGGTGGTGGTCGGGTACTGGCTGCTGATGCTGGTCGGCGGCCTGGGCTTCGACGCCCTGCACGGGGGACACGGCGTCGGGCATGCCGGTCACGTCGGCCATGCCGGCCACGCGGGCGACCTGGGGCACGGTGCCGGGGGGCACGCGGCCCACGAGGGGCACGGGGGACACGGGGGCCACGGTGCCCAGGACGGGCACGGCGCCGACGGCCGGGGCGCCCACCACCACGGAGGCGTGCTGGGCGCGCTGGGGCTGGGCGGGGTGCCCGTGACGGTGGCGGTGTCGCTGCTGGTCGCGCTCGCCTGGTTCGTCAGCCTGGCCGGCACCGTCCTCACCTCGGGGGCACCGGCGCGCGGCGGCGTGTTCGCCGTCGCGCTGGTCGCCTCCTGGGCGGGCACCCGGCTGCTGGTCCGGCCGCTGTCCCGACTGTTCCCCGAGGACCGTCCGGCGACCCGGGGGGACTTCGTCGGCCGCGTCTGCGTGATCCGCACCGGCCGGGTGACGGCCGACTTCGGGCAGGCGGAGGTCACCGCCGAGGACGGCTCCACCGCGACCGTCCAGGTCCGCACGCTCACCGAGGAGCCCGGGCTGGCGGCCGGCCGCACCGCCCTGATCTTCGACTACGACGCCGACGGCGAGCACTTCCTGGTGGCGCCGTTCGACCCGGCGCTACCGGGCGGCTGACTCCCCCGGGCGTTCCCTTATCCCCTTATCCCCTTTGTTCTGCTTACTCCGCTCTCATCTGCTTTCATCCGCTCGACTTCGCACCATCTCGTCATCTCGTCAAAGGACTCCGTGATGGACACCATCGCCGTGGGTTTCGGCATTCTCGTCGCCGTCGTACTGCTCATCGTGCTCGCCATGCTGCTGTTCGTGGGCCGCCTGTTCCAGAAGGTCGAGCAGGGCAAGGCGCTGATCGTCTCCCGCACCAAGAAGGTGGACGTCACCTTCACCGGCGCGATCGTCCTCCCGGTGCTGCACAAGGCCGAGTTGATGGACATCTCGGTGAAGACGGTGGAGATCCACCGCGCCGGCCGGGACGGGCTGATCTGCCGGGACAACATCCGGGCGGACATCCGGATCTCCTTCTTCGTACGGGTGAACAAGACCGTCGAGGACGTCATCAAGGTCGCGCAGGCCATCGGCACCGCCCGCGCCAGCGACCCGTCCGCGATCCAGGACTTCTTCGCGGCCAAGTTCGCCGAGGCACTGAAGACCGTCGGCAAGCAGCTCGACTTCACCGACCTCTACACGCACCGGCACGAGTTCCGGGACCAGATCATCGCGGTCATCGGCACCGACCTCAACGGCTACACCCTTGAGGACGCGGCCATCGACCACCTCGAACAGACCCCGATGAACCAGCTGGACTCCGACAACATCCTCGACGCCCAGGGCATCCGCAAGATCACCGAGCTGACGGCGATCGAGCACGTGCGCACCAACGAGTACCAGCGCACCGAGGAGAAGGAGATCACCCGGCAGAACGTGGACGCCCGGGAGGCCGTCCTCGAACTCCAGCGCCGCCAGGCCGACGCCGAGATCCGCCAGCGCCGCGAGATCGAGACCCTGCGGGCCACGGAGGACGCGGTGATCGCCCGGGTCCAGGAGGAGGAGCGGCTGAACGCCCAGACCGCCTTCCTCCGGACCGAGGAACTGCTCGGCGTGCAGCGCGAGAACCAGGCCCGCGAGGTCGCGGTGGCGCAGAAGAACCGCGAGCGGGTGATCGCCGTGGAGAACGAGCGGATCGAGAAGGACCGCCTGCTGGAGGTCATCGGCCGCGACCGGGAGACCGAACTCGCCACCATGGCCAAGCAGAAGGAGGTCGAGTCCCGCCGGCGGGAGGTCGCCGACGTGGTCCGCGAGCGGGTGGCGGTGGAGCGCACCGTCGCCGAGCAGGAGGAGGCCGTCAAGACGCTGCGCGCCACCGAGGACGCCGAGCGCACCCGCCGTGCGGTGATCATCCAGGCCGAGGCGCAGGCGCAGGAGAAGCTCGTCAAGGACATCAAGGCCGCCGAGGCCGCCGAGCAGGCCGCCTCCCACAAGGCCCGCGAGTCGCTGGTGCTGGCCGAGGCCCGCCAGCAGACCGCCGAACTGGACGCCACCGCCAAGATCCGGATGGCCGAGGGCATCCGGGCGGAGGCCGCCGCCGAGGGACTGGCCCAGGTGCAGGTGCGCGAGCAGGAGGCCGCGGCGGTGGAGAAGGTCGGCCGCGCCGAGGCCGCCGTCCAGGCCGAGAAGGCGAAGGCCGCCGCGCTGGAGATCGGCGCCAAGCTGAAGGCCGAGGCCGAGGGCCTCACCGAGAAGGCCGCGGCGATGGCGAAGCTGGACGAGGCCTCGCGCGGGCACGAGGAGTACCGGCTGCGGCTGGCCGCCGAGAAGGACGTCCGGCTGGCCGGGCTGGACACCCAGCGGCAGATCGCCGAGGCGCAGGCCGCGCTGGTCGCGGCCGGGCTGGAGAAGGCGAAGATCGACATCGTCGGCGGGGACGGGGTGTTCTTCGACCGCCTGGTGCAGTCGGTGACGGCCGCCAAGAGCGTCGACGCCTTCGTCGGGCACTCGCAGACCGCCCAGGCCCTGGCCGGGCCCTGGCTCGACGGCAGCGCCAGCTTCACCGAGGACCTGACCCGGGTGCTGTCCTCGGTGTCCACGGCGGACGTGCAGAACCTGACGGTGTCCGCGCTGCTGATGCGGATGATCGGCGCCGGAGGCGGCGAGCAGGCCGGGCAGCTGCGGCAACTGCTCACCTCGGCAAAGAAGTTGGGGATCGCCGAGACGTCGATCGGGGCGCTGGCGTCGGTCAACGGCTCCAAGTGAGCGCCTGAGTCGCCCGAGTCGCCTGAGTACCCGATCTCCTGAGCAGTCGAGAAACTGAGTAGTTGAGGAACTGACGTGGTGGACGCCCTCGACGCCCGGCTCGACGCCGGCACCTACGAGGTCCTGCGCGGCCGACTCGCCCGGTCCGCCGCCGAACTCGCCGACCGCGCACAGGCGTTGAACGCCCGCCGGGTCGGGGAGTTCGGCGGCGGGGAGCTGCGGCTGGTCGGCACCGGCCGGCTCACCACCGGCCGGGCCTGCCTCCCGCAGGACCTCACCGCCGCCGGCGGGCTGCTCCTGCTCGGCACCCGCCCGGGCGGCGCGCCCGACGCCGCCGTCTCCGCTTCCGCCGTCTCCGCCGCCATCTCCGCTTCCGCCGTCTCCGCCTCCGTTTCCGCCGGCGCCCCGGCCGAGGGCTCCCCGGGCGCCGGGCCGCTCGGGGAGGTCCTGAGCGTCCACCACCCCGACCTCACCCCCGCCCCCGCCGAGGGCACCCTGCTGGACGACCCGCGCCTGCGCCAGGACCTCGCCGACCTGCACCGCTACTTCCGCGACGCCCGACTGGAACGGCTGCGCCCCCTCGGCGGCCGCCTGCTCGCCGTCTTCCGCACCGGCCCCGCCGCCGCCGACGTCCGGGTGCTGCGCTGGCGCCCCGTCGACGACCTCGCCGACGACGGGCACCCTGCCTACCAGGACGGGCGCGGCGAACGCGACCACACCGCCGCCGACGGCCAGCAGCTCGCCTGGACCGTCCTCACCCGGGACGACCAGCTGCCCGCCGCCCCCGGCAGCCCGCCGCGCGCCGACCTCGGCGGCGAACTCCGGCTCGGCATCGACGGCGGCCGGCTGACCGTCACCGCCCCCGACGGCCGCGAGCTGCACCACGAACCCCTCGCCGAGGCCCTGCAGACCCTCGCCGACGCCCAGATCGCCCACGCCCGGCTCGGCACCCTGCTGCTGGTGTGCGTGCGCCCGTACCAGGAGGAGACCGTCCGGCACCTGGTCTGCCATCTGCCCACCGGCCGGGTCACCCGGATCGACGCGCTCGGCCAGGCCTGCCTGCGGCTGCCCGCCGACCAGGGCGTGGCCTTCCCCGGCGGCTGCCACCTCACCGACGGCACCGTGCGCAGCTACGACCAGCCGGTGGACGGCCTGGCCTACGAGCGCACCCTCGTCTCGCCCAACGGCGAGGACGTGCTGTACGAGTTCCGCTCCCCCGCCGACGGCCGCGCCCTGCTCCAGCCGTACAACAGCGTCCGCCAGGAGGCCGCCGCCCCGCTGCCCTGCCAGGGCTACGCGCTGCTCGCCGACGGCACCCTGATCGCCCTCCGCCCGGCCGAGGACGGGCCCACCCGGCTGCACCCCGTCCAGCTGTGGCAGACCCCGTTCACCAGCGAGCGCCACGCCGCCGCGCAGCCGCCCGGCACCGGCCCGCTCGCCCGGATCGGCAACGCCGACCTGGTCCGCGGCCTCGCCGACTGCCTCTCCCTGGCCCGGCTCGCCGCCGCCGGCGCCGACACCCCGGCCGGCCACCAGGCCGTCCTCGCCGCCTGCACCCGCACCGCCGACCGGCACCACTGGCTGGGCCAGCCCGGCCTCGGCGACCTCGCCGCCCCGCTCGCCGAGATCCGCGACACCGCCCGGCAGGTCATCGCCGAGTACGAGGCCGTCGCCGAACTCACCGCGCACGCCGCCCGGCAGACCGAACAGGCCGCCGAGCACGTCGAGGGCCTGCTGCGCACCGCCCGCGGCGAGACCCTCGCCGACGCCGCCGAATGGGTCGACCGGCTCGCCGGGCTGCGCCGCGCCCAGGGCCGGGTCGAGGCGCTGCGCGACCTGCCGCGCGCCGAGCCCGCCCGGATCGACGCGCTCGCCGCCCACCTCGCCGAGGGCCTGACCGAGGCCGCCGCCCGCGCCGTCGGACACCTCGCCGAACCCGAGGCCTTCGCCCCGCACCGCCGGCGCGCCGGCGAACTCGCCGACCGCTGCGCCGCCCTCGCCACCGCCGCCGGAGCCGAGCCGCTGGGCCTCCAGATCTCCGAGCAGAGCGAGGCGTTGCAGACCGTCTCGGAGCTCGTCGGCACCCTCGACCTGGCCGACGCCACCACCCGCACCGCCATCCTCGACCGGCTCGCCGACGTCCTCGGACTGCTCAACCGCGCCCGCGCCGCCCTCACCGTCCGCCGCCGCGACCTGCGCACCCGCGAGGCCGCCGCCGAGTTCGCCGCCGAAACCGCCCTGCTCGCCCAGGCCACCACCGCCGCGCTCGCCGCCGCCGACACCCCCGAGGCCTGCGACGACCAGCTCGGCCGACTCCTGTTGCGGATCGAGCAGTTGGAGACCCGCTTCGCCGACGCCGACCCGGCACTGGGCGAACAACTCGCCGACCGGCGCACCGGAATCCACGACGCCCTCACCGCCCGCCGCCAGCACCTGCTGGAGGAGCGCGCCCGCCGCGCCGACCGGATCGCCGCCTCCGCCGAACGCATCCTCGACACCCTGCACCGGCGGCTCACCGCCCTCGACACCGCGGCCGAGATCGACGCCGCCCTCGCCGCCGACCCGACCGCCGTCAAACTCCGCGACCTCGCCGCCCAGTTGACCGCGCTCGGCGACCGGGTCCGGGCCGAGGAGCTGACCGGACGGCTGCGCGCCGCCCGTAGCCGCGCCCACCGGGCCCGACGCGACCGCGCCGAACTCGCCGGCGACGGCCCCGACACCCTGCGACTGGGCCGCCACCTGTTCGCCGTCACCACCCAGCGGCCCGAACTCACCCTCGTCCCCTGGCGCGGCCGCCCCGCCTTCACCCTCACCGGCACCGACTACCGCTCCCCCGTCACCGACCCGGCGTTCGCCGCCACCGAGCGCTACTGGGGCCGGCCGCTGCCCTCCGAGACCCCCGCGCTGTACCGGTCCGAATACCTCGCCGCCAGTCTGCTGCTGGCCGCCGAACCGGACGGGCTGGACACCCTGCGTGCCGAGGGCGACCTGCTGGAGTTCGTCCGCCGCGCCGCCGAACAGCGCCCGGACGAGGGCTACCAGCGCGGCGTCCACGACCACGACGCGGCGCTGCTGCTCCGCGCTCTGCTCGAACTCCACGCCGAGGCAGGACTGTTGCGCCACCCGGCGGCGGCCCGGGCGGCCGCTCAGCTGTACTGGGCGCACGGCGCCGACGAGCGGCAGCGACTGGTCTGGCACACCCGGGCCCGCTCGCTCTCCCTCGCTCTCACCCTCGCCCGGCAGGCCTTCGGCACCGCGCCGCGGCTGGGCCTGCCGGCCGCACCGGCAGCCCTGACCGCGCCAGCCCCGGCCGCACCTGCGGCCCTGACCGCACTGTCCGACCTGTCCGACGAACTGAGCTCCGCCGTCACGGAGTTCACCTCGTGCCCGCAACCCGCAGGCCCGTACCTGGTGGCCGAACTCGCCGCCGCCACACCCACGTTCGCGCACGCGCCGGGGGCCGCCGCGCTGCTCGACAAGTTCCACGCCGCACCCGAGTCCGCCGGCCTCACCGAAGCGCTGGCCGCGCTGCCCGCCGAGCCCGCACTGCTGCCCGCCCGACGCCAACTCGCCCAGGCCTGGCTGGAGTCCAGCGCCGTCGACGCCGACCCCGGAGACCTCGCCGAGGCCGCCGCCGTGCTCCTCTGCCCGTCCCTGGCGCGTCGGCCCGCCGAAGGCGCCGCCACCACCCGCCTCACCGGCCTGCTCGGCGACCACCCCCGGCTCCCGGGCGGCGCGCTCGACCTGCGCCTCGACGAACTCCTGGCCCGGGTGGCCGAGTTCGCCGCCACCGAGGCCCCCGGATACCGCTCCTACCAGCAACTGCGCGCCGACCTGCTGGCCGCCGAGCACACCCGGCTACGGCTCGACCAGTACCGGCCGGCCCCGCTCAACGGCTTCGTCCGCAACCGACTCATCGACCAGGTCTACCTGCCGCTGGTCGGCGACAACCTCGCCAAACAGCTCGGCACCGCCGACGCCGGCGGACCGGTCGACCGCAACGGCCTGCTGCTCCTGGTCTCCCCGCCCGGCTACGGCAAGACCACCCTCGTCGAGTACCTCGCCGAACGACTCGGCCTGCTGCTGGTCACCGTCAGCGGCCCCGCGCTCGGCCACCGGGTCACCTCCCTCGACCCCGCCGAGGCCCCCGACGCCACCTCCCGCCGCGAGATCGAGAAGCTCAACTTCGCCCTGCACGCGGGCGACAACGTGCTGCTCTACCTCGACGACGTCCAGCACACCTCGCCCGAGCTCCTCCAGCGCTTCATCCCGCTCTGCGACGCCCAGCGCCGGATCGACGGGGTGTGGGACGGCGAGGCCCGCGAGTGGGACCTGCGCGGCAAGCGCTTCGCCGTCGTCATGGCCGCCAACCCGTACACCGAGTCCGGCCGCCTCTTCCGGCTGCCCGACATGCTCGCCAACCGCGCCGACGTCTGGAACCTCGGCGACGTCATCGCCGGGCGCGAGGACCTCTTCGCGCTCAGCTTCGTCGAGAACGCCCTGCCCGCCAACCCGCACCTGGCCCCGCTCGCCACCGCCGAGCGCGCCGACCTGGACACCCTGCTGGCCCGCGCCACCGGCACCCCGGGCGGCACCCTCGCGGGCGCCTGGCCCGCCGCCGAGGCCGAACGGATGACCGCCGTCCTCGCCGGACTGCTCCACCTGCGCAGCACCGTCCTCGCCGTCAACCGCACCTACCTGGCCTCCGCCGCCCAGGACGACCGCACCCGCACCGAACCCGCGTTCCTCCTCCAGGGCTCCTACCGCAACATGGCCAAACTCGCCCAGCGCCTCGACCCGGCCCTCACCCGCCCCGAACTCGACGCCCTCCTCACCGACCACTACCGCGCCGAAGCCCAACCCCTCGGCGCCGACGCCGAAGCACAGCTGCTGAAGCTGGCCGAACTCCGAGGCTGCCTCACCCCCGCCCAGGCCACCCGCTGGGAGGAGCTCAAGCACACGCGGCGGGGGTGACGGGCCCGGGGGGGGGGGGGGGGCGCGCCCCCCCCCCCCGCCCCCCCCGCCCCCGCCCCCCCCGCCCCCCCCCCCCCGCGCGCCGCCCGCGCCCCCCCCCCCCCCCGCGCGGAC
>NZ_JBHWIO010000071.1:24191-26374 GCF_042732075.1 Kitasatospora sp. NPDC059812 | reverse complement strand
TTTTTTTTTTTTATTAGCCGGGCGCCGGGGGGGGGGGGCGGGGCGCGGGGGGGGGGGGGGGGGGGGCCGGGCCCGCCGCGCCCCCCCCCCCGCCCCCCCCCCCCGACGAGGACCGGCCAGCTATGCCCGGCCGATGACGTCGTCCACGAGCTCCAGCCACAGGTCGAGTTCAGGCGCCGCGAGCTTGAAGATGTGCTTCGAGCCGCGCAGCCGCTCGTAGGAGGCGACCAGCTGGTGGGCGACCCGCTCGGTCTCGGCCGGTAGGACCCCGTGGATCAGGTCGGTCCAGCGCGGCGCGTTCCTACCGCCGTCGTAGAGCTTCTCCAGCGGAAGGACCCGGCAGGCCGTCCAGGTCACCAGCTCAGGCGCGTACTCCAACAGCTTGTAGCAGCCTGTGTTATGACGCTTTCGGATGCGGGCGACGGCCTTCTGCGTCTCGCGCCTGGCCTCCACCGCGACCTGGACGCTGGTCGCCCGCAGGTGCTCGTGCACGATGCTCCGGTAGGGGGCGCTGGTGATGTCCGACCAGAGCGCGTCCAGGCCTTCAGCGGTGTGGAGTTGATGGCTCAGATAAGGGCGCGGCGCGGCCGACAGCGCCGCGAGCGACCGGAACACGTCCGCGGGTGTGAATCCCACCGGGTGCGGCCCGGCCACGATGCCTCGCCGGGGATCGAAGTAGCTCCCTTCCGCCCGGAACTCGGCCTGCACCGCGAGCAGGTGCGGACAACGGGCGAGGTTGTCCTGCGGCACGGCGGAGTTGACGTAGCGATCGGTCTGGTCGCAGAACTCGCGGACCCGGTGGCGGCCGTCGCCGGTCACGACGATGACCGACAGGACGGCCTTGGCCAGGTCCGCGGGCGGCAGTTCGCGGGAGATGTGGGCGATCGTGACGAGTCGCTGGAACCCGTCGAAGCACTGCACCCCCGCCAGCCCGAGCCGCCCCGCCCCGGCCGCTCGGTCCGGCTCCCAGTGCAGGCTCTGCGCACCGAGGATGATGGGGCCGGCCAGCCCGAACTCCTCCGGCCGTTCGCGCAGCAGGGTTGCGAGGGCCTGGCTCCCCGGACTGTCCGCCAAGTAGCCGCGTCGGCTTCCGAGCACGACGGCCGCATCGGGCATGGCGGCCAGGCCCGCCAGCTCGGTCGCGCTGATCTGGGTGAACCACCGGTTGCCGAACGTCGTGGCATGAAGCGCCCTGAGGATGTGGCGGTCGGGAACCCAGCCGGTCTCTGCCGCCAACGAGAGTCCTCGCCAAGCACCGAGCGGTGCGGCATTGTTGTCCATGCCCGGTTCAACGTCGTAGCGGCGACCAGGTTGCGGCGCAGAGCGCCCCCGTGCGGGAGAGTTTCGATCGAGTCGGACCGCGCCGGTTCGGCGACCCGGCGAGGTGGCTCAACTTCCGTTCCACGATTCCACGGTTCCACGATGCACGCCGTCGGCCGGGGGCCTTTTTTGCTCCCGGGGAAATATGTAGACCGGTCTACATTTGACTGCTCGATGGAGCCCGCGCATAGGAAGTCGGCCTGCCCGACTTCCTGTGCGCAACCGGTTCAGATTAAGTAGACCGACCGACATATTCTTTCGCGCCGACCAGCGCCTACCCGCTGCCCGCCTACCGCCGGCGGGCGGCCGCCAGCAGGGCGGGGACGGTAGCGATCTTGACGCGGGGGCGGCCCTCGGCCTCGCCCCGGGCGCGCTCCGCCCGCTCCACGGCCCGCAGTCCCTTGAGCCCGACGGCGTCCGGGCGACGGTGGCGGACGAGGCGGTCGAAGTCCGTGCGGCTCGCCGCCGGGGCGGCCAGCGCGCGGGCCGCCGCGTCGTCCAGGAGCGCGCCCACGGTCTCGCGGGCGCACGCCCGGTTGGCGCCGATCCCCCCGGACGGCCCGCGCTTGGCCCACCCCACCACGTACGCCCCAGGCAGCGGCCGCCCCGTCGCCGGGTCCACGACCCGCCCACCCCGGTGCGCGACCGTCGCCGTCCGCTCGTCGAAGGGCAACCCGGGCACCGGTACGCCCCGGTGCCCTATGGAACGCACCACCAGGCCGGTCAGCAGCGTGTCCGTCTCCCCGGTCGGTTCGGCTGCCCGGCCGCCCGCGAGAGTGGTCCGGGCGACGGTCAGGCCCGTCACCCGCCCGCCCCCGGTGAACCCCGCGGGGGGGGGGCGGGCGGCGCCGCGCGCGCCCCGC
>NZ_JBHWIO010000071.1:0-24181 GCF_042732075.1 Kitasatospora sp. NPDC059812 | reverse complement strand
CCCGGGACCCCCCGCGCCCCCCCCCGCCCCCCCCGCCCCCGCCGGGCGGGGTGAACGCGGTGAGCGCGGTCGGCGCGGACAGGAAGCGCAGCACGATCCGCCGGCCCGGCGCCGGCTCGGCGCCCCCGTCGAACGCCACCAGCGGCAGCCCGGCGAGCAGCGCGGCCCGCGCGTCCGACGCGGTCGGCGCAGCGATCGTCCTGGCGGCCGCCTCGATCGCCGCCCGCACCTCCGGGTGGTCCTCGACCACCACCTCGACGCCCGGCAGTTGCCGCAGCGCCAGGAACTCCGCCTTGGTCCAGGCCGCTTGGGCGGGCCCGCGCCGGGCGAGCAGCACGACTTCCCGTACCCGGCTGCGGCGCAGTGCAGCGAGGGCGTGGTCGGCGATGTCGGTGGTGGCGAGCCGGTCTGGGTCGGTGAGCAGGATGCGCGCGATGTCGACGGCGACGTTGCCGTTGCCGATGACGACCACCCGTTCGGCGCCGGGCCCGGACAGCTCCACCGCGTCGGCGGGCACGGCCGGTTGGGCGTTGTACCAGCCGACGAAGGTGGTCGCGGGCAGGCTGCCCGGCAGGTCCTCGCCGGGGATGCCGAGCCGCCGGTCGGCGGCCGCGCCGACGGCGTACACGACGGCGTGGTGGTGGGCGGCGAGTTCCTCGTGGGTGAGGTCGGTACCGATGTCCACGTTGAGGTGCATCCGCAGCCGGGGGTCGTGGAAGACGCCGGCGAAGCTGTCCGCGATGCGTTTGGTGGACTGGTGGTCGGGCGCGACCCCGTGCCGCAGCAGGCCGCCGGTGACGGGCAGCCGGTCGATCATGGTGATCTCGGCGCCGGTGCTGCGCAGCAGTTCCTGCGCGGTGTACCCGGCGGACGGGCCGGTGCCGACGATGGCGACGCGCAGCGTGCCGAGCCCGTCGGGCAGGCTGCGCGGGAAGGTGGGCGCGCCCCAGGCGTGGTCGTTGGGGTGATCGCGGTACCAGTCCCGGTTGAGGTCGCCGAACACGGTGTCGGGCCCGCGCAGCCGGTCGACGGGGAACACCGCGTCCACCGGGCAGGCGTCCGCGCAGGCGCCGCAGTCGATGCAGGCCGCCGGGTCGATGTACAGCATGTCGGTGGTGCCGAACTCCGGTTCGTCCGGGGTCGGGTGGATGCAGTTGACCGGGCAGACGGACACGCACGAGGCGTCGTTGCAGCAGGTCCGGGTGATCGCGTAGGCCATGGCCGGGGTGGGGTCCCTCGCTACAGGTGGTGAAGTGTGGGAGTCGGAGCCTTTGTTGATGTTCCGCCTTTGACGTATCGCCTTTGACGTGTCGTCAGAGCATTTGGATGCGCCGGTAGATGGCGGCCGAGCGGCTGGTGAGCAGCCCGGTCTCGGCGAGGAACGCGATCAGGTGCCGGGAGCTGGTGCGCATCATCGCCTTGCGGTGCTCGTTGGCCCGCACTTCGGCGATCGCCCGCTGGGTGTCGAGCCCGGCGGCCCGGTAGACCCCGGGGTGCACCATGCTGGAGACGATGACGTACGCGCCGACGGCGATGCCGGTGGCCGAGGCGCGGCGGCGGGCGGGGCCGGCGTGGCGCACCCGTTCGCGGATCTCCTGCCGGGCGAACTTCATGTGCCGCGACTCCTCGACCACATGGATCCGGGAGGTGCCGCGGACGATCTCCAGGACGTTCTCGCCGCGCATCCAGTCGCGCTGCATGACGTCGAGCACCTCTTCGGCCACCAGGATGCCGCCGTAGGCGAGTTCACCCTTCGCGAGGGCCTTGAACGCCCGCCCGGCCTGGGCGATGACCTTGTTCGGCCGGTACGCGGGGACGCCCATCTTCTCGCAGGCGCGGGCGAACATGATCGAGTGGCGGCACTCGTCGGCGATCTCGGTGAGCGCGAACTGGAACTCGGCGTTGGCGGGGTTCTTCAGGTACTGATCGCGCAGCACCATCTGCTGGAGGATCATCTCGAACCATATTCCGGTGTTCATGATCGAGCAGACCTCGTGCCGGGTGAGGGTGACCCGCTGCTGCTCGGTCATCTCGTCCCACAGCCGGGTGCCGTAGAGGGTGCTCCACTCCGGGTTGAGGCCGTAGTGGTCGGCTGGGAGGGGCGCGTCCCAGTCGATCTCGGTCGAGGGGTCGTAGGAGAGGGTCGCGGCGGACTCCAGCAGCCGCTTCGAGACGTCGTCGTCGGCTGCGGTGTGCCCGTGCGCACTCGCCGCCCGCCCTGTCGCCGCGTTGGTGAGAGCCATGGCTGCCTCCAGATGCCTGCCCCTACGGGTGCCCGCTCACCCGCTTATTAGACGGACAGTACAATAAGAGCCCGCCGCCGAGAACCCCCTGCGCAGCACCGGGCGGGCGCACGACCACAACTCCCGCGCCCCTTCTCGCCCGTGACCTCCCCCAGCCGCCCCCTCCACCCTCTCCGCTTCCTCCGCCCCCGGATACAGTGAGGCGTGATCACCGACCAGCCCGGGGCGGGTCCGGAGCGCGTCGCCCCCACCGGCGTACGGAACTTCCGCGACGCCGGCGGCGTCGGCTCCCTGCCGCGCGGCGTGCTGTACCGCTCCGCCGCCCTGCACGGCCTACACGGCCTCGCGGCGGAGGGCGCGGACACCCTGCGACGCCTCGGCCTGCGGACGGTCGTCGACCTGCGCAGCAACCCGGAGGTGGCGGAGCGCCCGGACGCCGTCGACCTCGTCGACGCCCGCTACCTGCACGCACCGGTCTTCAGCGAACGACGCTGGCCCGCCGACCAGTTGGAGCTCTACCCGCTGATGGCCGGGCGCGCCGGCGCGGCGTCGGTGGCCGTTCTGCGCCGACTGCTCGCCGGTGGGGGCGAGGCCGCGCCGGTCCTGGTCCACTGCGCCTCGGGCAAGGACCGCACGGGAGTCGTCGTCGCCGTCCTGCAGACGCTGCTGGGCGCCTCCGAGGCGGAGGTCCTCCAGGACTTCCTGCGCTCGAACGACGAACTGGGCCTGACCAACCAGCCACCGGCCGGGGCCGCGCACAACGCCCTGCCCGTACGCGAGGTGCATCTGCGGCGGGCGCTACTGTCGATCCGGAGTCACCACGGATCGGTGGCGGAGTATCTCCTCGCGCACGGCGCGCAGGTGTCGGAGCTCGCCGCGGCCCGGCGGATTCCGGCCTGAACGAGCAACCGGGCAGGGGCCGTTGAATCCTCCGAACGAGCCCCCCGCCCGGTGCTGCGCCGAGCGCCTCCGATCCGTACCGCCCCTGGTTGCGCGCTACGCGGCGCCCAGCGCCTGCCGCAGCGCCTCGGCCGCCTCCGCCGTCGCCTCCCGGAAGCGGCGGCCGATGCCGAGGTAGCTGGCGTAGCCGTGGATGAGGTCCGGCTGCCGGCTCAGGCGCACCGCCACCCCGGCCGCCTTCAGCGCCTCGGCGTAGGCCTCGCCCTCGTCCCGCAGCGGGTCGAAGCCCGCGGTGCCGACGTACGTGGGCGGAAGCCCGGACAGGTCGGCGGCGAGCAGGGGCGACAGGCGCGGGTCCGTCCGGTCGGCCGGCGCGGGCGCGTAGCGGTCCAGGAACCAGTCCATGTCCGCGCTGGTCAGGAAGAAACCGTCGGCGAACAGGTCGCGGGAGGGCCGCCGGACGGAGGCGTCGACCGCCGGGTACAGCAGCAACTGGAACACCGGCGCCGGACCGCCCCGCCGCACCGCCGCCTGCGCGGTGACGGCCGCCAGGTTCCCGCCCGCGCTGTCGCCGCCGATCGCGATCCGCTCCGGATCCGCGCCCAGGTCGGCCGCCTTGGCGTACGCGAAGTCGAACGCGGCCAGCGCGTCATCCGCAGCCGCCGGGAACGCGTGCTCGGGCGCGCGCCGGTACTCCACCGACAGCACCCGCACCTGCGCCCGCTGCGCCAGGAACCGCACCACGTGGTCATGGCTGGCCCGACTGCCGACCACCCAGCCCCCGCCGTGCAGGTACACCAGCAGCCCGGAACCCGCCGCCAGCCCGCCCGGCGTGTACAGCGTGGCCGCCAACTCGCCGTACTCCTGCGGGATTCCGACGCTCCGGACGGCGACCGGCTGGATCGTCGCCCCGCCCACCAGGTACCGCGCGTGCTCCATCGCCTCCCGCGACGGCCCGACCCCGGCGGGCAGCACCAGGGCCGCCTTCGACAGGCGCTGCAACTTGAGGATCAACTGCGCTTCCAGCGACAGCACTTGACCGTCCCGCACCACCGGCGCGCCCGCGATCGCCCGCCGCAGCCCTTCCGGCAGCGCGTACGCGCCCCGGACGACCGCGGCCTGGATCCGGACAGGGAAGGGAATCGTCATCTCTGCTGCCTCCTGGAGCCTCACCCGGAGCCCTCGACCGGGGACTCGGACCGGGAGCCCATGATGGGCCCGACCCACCCCAGACGGAAGCCCCCCTCGACGCCCCCTTCACCCACCCTCGACCGCCGACGCACCCGCCGGCAAGAAATATGTAGACCGGTCTACAGCTTCCCTGGCGCCGCCACTTGCACCGCCTCCATCCGCACAGGAAGTCGGCCAGACCGACTTCCTGTGCGCGCACCACCCGGGTGGCGGCAAGGAATCAGTAGACCGACCGACATATTTTTCCCGAACGCCCCTCCCACCCCCACGCCCCGCCCACCCTTGCGCTGTCACCCTTCGGTCGGAGTCGGCGACGGGCCCTCGACATGGGCGGGCGACTTTCTTCAGGAATCTTTCCGCGCCCGATCGACCCGACCGGCCTGACCAGCCCGACCAGTCAGCCCGTCAGCCGGCCCGGCTCGTCGGCGAGCGCCGGTCCTCGGCGTCGAACGCCACCAGGGAGCGCGCTCCGGGTCCGAGGGCGGCTTCCAGTGCGCGCAGGGCGTCACCGTCCAATCCCCCCAGCGCCTCGGCGAGTTCCTCCGAAACGTCCCGGGTGAGCTCCGCCGCCACGGCGTCCTCGGGCGCGCGCGGACCGAGCTTGCTGACGGCGGCTGCCGCCCGGGCGGGGGTGAGGAGTGCCGCGGCCTGGACCAGGAGCCAGGCGGGGACCCCGGCCGCGCCCTGCGGCGGCGGCAGGTACGGGCGGGCGCCGTCGTAGCGCTCGTCCTCGGCGAAGGCCCGCTGCTTCACCTTCACCACCGGACGCGCACCGCCCCCCTCGGGGCCCGTCTCCCGCCAGATACCGGCGGGTTTGAGGACGTAGCCCTCGGCGAGGTTGTCGGCGAGTTCGGGGAGCCCGAGGAACGCGGGGACCAGGGTGGGAAAGGCGGCCGGCAGTTCCTGGAGCACGGTGAGCACACCGCGCCCGATCGAGGGGGCGCAGCCGAGGCCGGCGGTGGCCGCGGCGTCACGCAGGTCACGGTCGGAGATCCAGGACCGGCCCTCGGCGGTGTCGACGGTGGCGTCGAAGAGCAGCCACTCCAGCCCCGGCGCGTACCAGACGCCGGTCTGCACGGGCTCGACTCCGGCGACGGCGGACACATCGGGGTGCGGGTAGCACCCGCCGGCCAGTTCACCGTAAACAGTCACCACAGCGCCCGCGCCCCCACCTGCACCCTCTCCCGCCGCCTCGCGCACCGCCGAGGCGAACCGGGCGGCCGCCGCCGCCAACGCCGGCCAGACCCGGCTGACGCCGAAGAAGCCGTCCAACTCGTCCTCGCCCAGGAGCTCCCGCCGCTTGGCCGGACGGACTGCTCCCCCCTCGCAGACCACGGCGAAGTGCGCCCCGTGCACCTTCTCCACCGCGACCCACGCCCGACTCCCGGACGCGGAGAGCTGCCCCCTCCCCGAGATCTTGGGGTACGGCCGCAACGCGGAGCCTTCGAACCTGGTGTCAGCCACACCCGAAATCATCGCCGCGAGCCCCACCCCCGAACAACGGAGTTTCACCTCCCACCACAACCCCCGCTACCCGCAGCCCCAGCCGCCGCAGAGCGCCCGCCCAGATGGGCCACCACAGGCTGTTCACGTTCATCGGATCGGCTCAGCTCGCCCCAAGGCGAGCGCCATCAGGGCGCGTGCTGCTCGTAGTTGAGGCTCCACTGCTGGTTGGCCTGCAGACCGGGGCAGTTCCAGATCCCGAGCCGGGTGCCCTGCTCGGTGGCCCATCCGGGCAGTTCGAGGCAGCGGCCGCCGGGGTTGTCCGCAGTGACGGTGGCGGGGAGGTAGATCCGGCCGTCCGGGCGGACGGCCCACTTCTGGCCGGTGTTGCCCACGCAGCGGGACAGGATCAGGCCGGTTCCGTTGCCGAGGGCGTTGCCCTTGGTGGAGACGCACCAGCTGCCGGACCGGATGGTGCCGTCGGTGGCGAAGTTGAACCGCTGGTTGATGGTCTGCCAGCAGGCGTAGGCGGCGATCTCGGTGCCTTCGTTGGGTCCACCGATGGAGTCGGCGCACAGCCAGTTCACCAGCTGGGAGTGGATGGTGACGCTGGAGTCGGAGAAGCCGGCGAAGGCCGGGGGAACGAAGCCGTCGACCTTGCCCTTGGTGCCGGTGCTGCTCTTGCCCGCGAAGATGGAGAGCGCGTTGCTGTTGTCCATGACCCAGAGGTCGGGGGTGCCGTCGTTGTTGAGGTCTCCGGCGCCGATCCGTGGGTAGTCGCCCGCCTTGACCGGCTGGCCGACGTCCAGCTTGATCCCCTGGTCGGGCTTGGTGAGGGCGGAGTAGTCGACCGTTCCGTCGGCCTTGTAGCCGAGCGGGTAGGCGAAGAGGTCACCCGTCGTGCGGTTCCGCGCCCAGATGGTGGTCTGGTAGGTGGGGTCGGTGGTGCCGGGGACGGCGGTCGCCCCGTTGGCCGCACCCGGGTTGAGCAGTTCCAGGTCGGCCCAGCTGCCGGAGACGGCCGGGAGGTAGGTCGCGGCGTCGAGGGAGTCGACGAGGCCATTGGGCTGGAAGAGGTAGAGGTTGTTGTTCTCCAGGGAGAGAACAGAGGTCTGGGTCATGATGACCTTGCGGGCCTCGTTACCCGGCTCACCGCCCACGGCCTCGCCGTCGGGCGTGCCGATCGCGATGACCTGCGAGGCGCCGCTCCAGTTCTTCTGGCTGTAGCCGGAGCAGGGCTTGCCGGTCTCGTAGGTCGTGCAGGCGGGCCGGTTGAGGGCGATCGGAGTCAGGGTGTCGAAGCGCCCGGTGCCGTTGTTGGGGATCAGGTAGAGGGCCTCGCGCAGCTTGGAGGTCGTGTCCTTGGTGTAGTGGGCGAGGATCTCGTCGACGGCCTGTCCGACGGCGAAGGTGCCGTGGTGGCTGACCTGGTAGTCGGACCAGGTGGCGCCGAAGTCGCGGTTTCCCGGGGCGGCGGCGGCGGGGGCGGCCAGGGACGTGGTGGGGTCGATGGTGCCGCCGATGACGCGCAGGTCACCGTTCCTGTCGACGGTGATGACGTCGGGCTTCTGGTCGTTGTCGACGTCGCCGAACAGGGGCTGGGTGTCGGGCTTCCAGGGGACGTAGAAGTTGTAGACGGCCGGCTGGCTGTAGTTGCCGGCGTTGTCCATGGCCCAGGCGTACAGGGTGTTGGTGCCCCAGTCCCTGGGCTTGTAGGTGTACGGCTGGCCGGGGGGCAGGGTGCCGTTCTGGCCGCAGCGCCAGCCGACCACCGGTGTCGGGTCCGTGCTCACGCGCACGCAGGCCACGCCGGAGGCCTGGAGCCCGGCGCCGGGGGCGGGGTCCTCGGCGTTGATGGTGAAGGCGCCCGGGTCGTTCATGTACTTGGCCGGGGTGGGGTTGGGGGTGCCCGACGGCGGGAAGTCGGTCGAGCTGATGCTGACGCGGGGGTTGGTCCTGTCGACGCGGAAGTAGCACCACGGGGTCATGGGCGAGGTGAGGATCTCGTCGGTGGCGCGAGCCGTCCAGCCGTACTGGTGGCCGTCCGACAGCGATCCCACGCCCACGGAGGGGCCTGGGTCGTTGTAGCTGGTCCCCCAGCGTCCCTGGGTCCAGCTGAAGTTGGCGTCGTTGTCGTCCCACATCTGGTAGTCGGTGTGGAGGGTCTGCCCGGCGGGCGAGTAGCTGTTGGCCGTGAGGTTGATGTTCTGGTTGGCGCCGATCCAGCCGGGGTTGTCCCAGGGGTGCGCGCCGCCGGTGGTGCACTCGGCGGCGCTGTTGTTCCAGGCGAAGCCGGGGGCGGGGCTGGTGCGCGGGTACCAGACGGTCGGAGTGATGTCGTAAGTGGTGGTGATGGACGGATTGTTGGCGATGTAGTGCCGGAACGTCATGTCCCACTCGTTGCCCATCGGGGCGATGCCGACGGTCCACCACGGCCACTGGCCGGCGATCGCCTGCTTCATCATGTCGGTCACGTCGACGGCCAGCGGGCCGGTGCCGGTGATCCACTGCCCGTTGACCGTCGGGCAGTTCTCCATGACGACGGCCTTGTTGTCCCCGCAGGGCTGGTCGGTCCAGTTGGTGTGCTCGTGGATGGGCTTGGGAGCCGAGTACACCACGAGCGGCGTGTTCGTGCCCGGGCTGGAGGCTCCGGTGACCTGGAAGTTGAGGGTGGAAGTCCGGATGCTCGGCGGGCTCTCGGCGCCGCCGGGCTTGGTGTAGAGCACCGGGTTGATGCCGAACTGGAAGTAGGCGCGCTGGCGGCCCAGGTCACCGCAGTCCAGGCTCGGGTCGCTGCTGTGGTAGCCGCAGTAACCGGTGGCCAGGTTGCTCTTCTTGTTGAAGTTCTCCGCCTTCTTGTGGTTCTCCTGGACCTCCACCGAGCCCTGGACCGAGCTCGTCGCCGCCACCAGGGACGGGTCGAGGTACCAGGGACCGTCACCGGATCCGAGGGCGTTGTGGTCCGGTGTCAGTTCGATCGCCGCGGGCGTGATCTTGGTCGTGATGGCGGCCACGTTCGCACCGTCACCCGGCTCCTCGGCGGTCGACGGAATCCCGCTCGCACTCCCCGTGGGCGCGGGCGCCGGGGCGGCCGCCAACGCCGCACGCGCCGAGTCCCTGGAAGCCCGGTCGGCGGTGGCGGTCGAAGGCGCGGGCTTGCTGGAGTCCCACTGCAGCGGCACGGGGGCTCGGAAGCGCGTGACACCGCTGTCGTCGACGACGGTGATGCCGCCGGACTGGTCCTTGGTCATGGACAAGCCCTGCGCGGAGACGGGGAAGGTTAGCGACTTGAGCGCCGCGCTCTCGGCGGCCTCCTTGGTCCGCACGATGATGGCGTCCCGCCAGCCGCCCTGGGACAGCGCAGTCAGCTGCAGGTCCACACCGGGGAGGACGTCGGTGTAGGTGGCGTTGGCGCCGGTCACGGACGGCTTGGGCAGGGCGAACGGTGCGTTCACCGCGAGGCTCTTGCCGTCGTCGGTCGTCACGGTGGCCATCGGGCCCGCCCCGCCGCCGGAGAACTTCAGCCCGGTCGTCGCGACGGCCGGGCTGAACGTGCCGTCGGTGTTGGCCCGCAGTGTCGAGTCGATGTCCGCCCAGGCACCTCCGCGCTTGGTCCGTACGGCCTGGGCGTTGTCGGTGCTGGTCAGCGTGCCGTCGGGGTTGGCGATGGTTCTGGAGGCCTCATTGGTCAAGGTCTCGACGGTGACCGGCTTGCCGGTCGTCTTGGCCTTCGCGAGCGCGTCCAGCATGGCCTGCTGCGCGGGGGTGCGGGCGGGTGCCGGTGACGAGGGGACGATCGGTGCCAGTCCACCCACAGGGCCGTGGGTCGGCGGGGCGGGGGCGGTGTCGGCCGCGAGCGCTGCCGGCGCGCTGAGCAGGGCCAGACTCAGGGCGCAGCCGGTGCCGAGGGCGGTCAGCGCGAGTATGCGCCTGCGTATGGAAGGTGTTGGTGGTGTGTGCGCGATTGTGCCTGGAGTGCTGGTCATGCGGATTGCAGGGTCCCTCCCGGTCGGGCCGCACCCTCGATGGGGTGCGTTCGGGTGGGAACGATGCGTGCTGGTCGGCGGATCGGTCAAACCCTTTGTCAGTTCATGCCGATGTGTCCGGATAAGCCGCAGATCAGGAGATCAAGACTTCATAAACATCTCATGTGCGGCACTCATGCGACCTGGTGGCGTGTCAGTGGGTGCACATATCGTCACCTCGATCCTGGCACATCCATGTCCATATGACGTTGTGTCGACAATGAGTGAGGAGACACCACTGTGGTGGTTTGGCCTGCCCGGAAACGGGCCGGAAAACGAATAGGCGGCCGATGGCGGTCGCCGGCTGTGGCGGCCCTGGTCGCTCTCACGCTGACCGGGGTGAGCGTGCCGCCGGCGGTGGCATGGACCTACCCCGAGCCCGAGGGGGAGGTCTGGGCTCCTCCGAACACGCCCCTGGGAAGCGCGGCCCCCTCCGTCAAGGGACACGATGCCCAGCCGCCGGGCGCCAAGACGGCGGTCAAGGCAGCGGGCTGGAAGCCGGAGACCGCTCCGCCGGTCGTCACCGGCACCGCGACGGTCATACTCGGCTCCGACAGCGCCGAGGCCGAGGCGGCCCGCAGGGCCACCGGTGGGGCTTCACCCGCCTCCGGTGGCATGACCGGAACCAAGGCCGGAGATCTGGCCGTCCGGGTCGCACCGGGAACCGGCCAGGGTGAGAGCGCGCACGCCGTCACCGTCGAGGTGGCCGGACAGGACAAGGGCAAGGCCGCAGGCGTCAACGGGCCGCTGGTGGCGCTGGCCGACGCCAAGGCGTCGGTCGGTGGCGACGGGCGGCAGGCGAGCGTCACCCTGGACCTGAAGGCCCTCCAGGCGGGCGGGTGGTCGGACCGTGCCGGCCTCGTAGCGCTCCCGGCCTGTTCACTGACCACACCGGAACGCCCCGAGTGCCGTACGCAGACCCCGGTTCCGGTGAAGAACGACGGCTCCGGCACGATCACTGCGGATGTCACCCTTCCCCCTGCGGCACCTGGCAACGCCCAGGGCGGTGCGGTGAAGGCGTCGTTCACCACGGCGAATTCGTCCGCCCAGGCGCCTGCGCAGGCCCTGACCGCCGGCAGCACCGGGGGAACCGGCGGCTCCGTGGTCCTGGCCCCCGCGGCCTCCCCGTCGGGCCCCCTGGGCAACTTCACCGCGACGCCACTGTCGTCGTCGGTGGCCTGGTCCGCAGGCTCTAACACGGGCAGCTTCACCTACAGCTACCCGATCCAGACACCGCCGGCACTCGGCGGCGCCGCACCCACCGTGGCGCTGAGCTACAACTCGGCGAACGTGGACGGCAAGACGTCCTCCACGAACGCGCAGCCCTCGTGGATCGGCGACGGCTGGGGCTACGAGCCCGGCTACATCGAGCGGTCCTACCGCAGCTGTGACAAGGCCGGCATCACCGGCTCGGGCGACCAGTGCTGGGGCGGGCTGAACGCCTCCCTCTCGCTGGGCGGGCGCTCCGGCACCATCGTGCGCGACGACGCGACCGGAACCTGGCACCTGGAGAGCGACGACGGCTCCAAGGTCGAGCAGCTCACCGGCGCGCCGAAGGCCGCGGGCGACGTCGACTACCAGGGCATGGAGTACTGGCGGATCACCACCCCGGACGGAGTGCAGTACTACTTCGGCCTCAACCACCTGCCGGGCGGCGACGGCAGCGACCCTGCGGCGAACTCCGCCCTGACCCTGCCGGTGTACTCGCCCAACAGCGGCGACCCCTGCTACAACTCCGGCAGTGGTAACAACTCCTGGTGCCAGATGGCCTGGCGCTGGCAGCTCGACTACGTGGTCGACCCGCACGGCAACCTGACCACGTACAAGTACGCCGCCGAGGGCAACAAATACAACCGCGGCCGCGTCCAGAGCGGCGGCACCGGCACCCTCTCCGACTACCAGCGGGCCGGTTACCTCAAGGAGATCGCCTACGGCCAGCGCCTGGACGAGCAGAAGGCGGCCAAGGGCGGCGCGAACCCGGCGGCGAAGGTCCTGTTCACCGTCGCGGAGCGCTGCATACCCGGCGGTTCGATCACCTGCTCCGAGGACCAGCGCACCGTGGCCAACGCGGACGCCTGGCCCGATACGCCGATCGACCAGATCTGCACCGACGGCTCGTGCGTGAACTCGGCGCCCACCTTCTTCACGACCAAGCGCCTGACCGGGATCTCGACACAGGTCATGGTCGGCTCCGCCTACCGCACCGTCGACACCTGGAACCTCAACCAGGAACTCGCCGATCCCGGGGACGCCACCAAGCGAATCCTGCAGCTGGACTCCGTCCAGCGGGTGCCGAGCAACGGACAGGCGGCGATCGAGGACCTGCCCGCCGTCCAGTTCAAGTACACGATGCGCGCCAACCGCGTCGACGGCCTGGACTTGGGCGAGAAGATGTACATGCGCCCGCGCATCCAGGAGATCACCACCGAGACCGGCGGGCGGATCGGCGTCGTCTACGCCGACCCCGAATGCTCCCGGGTGAACAACCACATGCCGTCCTCCGAGGACAGCAACACGATGGCCTGCATGCCCGTCAAGTGGTACCCGACGTTCCTGTCCTCGAAGGACCCGATCAACGACTGGTTCGACAAGCCCCTCGTCAAGACCGTCGTCGAGCTGGACCTCGTCAGCACACCCAATGTCGGCAAGACCACCGAGTACACCTACAACGGTGAGGCCGCCTGGCACCGCAACGACGCGGAGTTCACCGACTCCAAGACCCGTACCTGGGACCAGTTCCGCGGCTACCAGTCCGTCACCACCACCACCGGCAGCGGTGGCTCCAGCGAGGCCCCCAAGACCCAGCAGAAGGTCACCTACCTGCGGGGCATGAACGACGACTACCTCGCCAACGGCAAGACCCAACGCAGCGTCCAGGTCCCCAGCCCGCTCGGCGGCACCGTCACCGACAGCGCCCAGCTGTCCGGCCGCGTCGTCGCCACCGAGGTCTACGACCAGGCCGGCGGGACGGTCACGGCGGTGGCCGGGAAGACCTACAACGGGCAGACGAGCTCCGCGACGCATGCCCAAACTGCGGGTGCGCCGAAGATCCTCGCCTGGCGGAAGGACTCCGAGACCACCGCGATCACCAAGGCCAGGCTCGCCGACGGCAGCTGGCGCACGACCACAACGGTCACGACCACCGAGCCGGCCAACGGCAACCGCGTCGTCAAGGTCGACGACAAGGGCGACGGCACCGCCGCCACCCCCGAGATCTGCACGACCACCGGCTACGCGGTCAGTGACAACCCCCAGCTCCTGACCCTGGCGTCGGAAATGACCACCTTCCAGGGGTCTTGCAGCGCGACGGCCACGGCATCCAACACCCAGTCCAGCAGCCGCATCGTCTACGACGGCAAGTCCTTCAAGCAGGCCGGCACGGTCGGAGACCCGACCGGCATCCAGGTCCTCGACCACTTCGACCAGTCCGGCAACCCCGTCTATCTCCACAACGGCAGCACCACCTTCGACGTTTACGGACGGGGCCTGACGGCTGGCACGACCGACGGGTCGACCTACGACCCCAACGGCGCACAGATCAGCGGCCCGTCCGTCACCCCGGCCGTCACATCGGTCGCTCTCAGCCCGGCCGCCGGACAGCTGCCGACGGATATCCGCACCACCGGACCGATGGGAGCAGCTTGGACCACCACCGTCACCCAGGATCCGGCCCGCGGCTCACCTCTGGTCAGTAAGGACATCAACGGCCGGGTCACCACCGCCCAGTACGACGCCCTCGGCCGCATCACCGCGGTCTGGGCGCCCGACCGGCCGACCGAGGAACTGCCCAGCCGGAAGTTCACCTACCTCCTGAACGGCTCCAAGGCGCCGTCCACCGTCAAGACCGAATCGATCAACGACGACGCGGTCACCTACTCCGCGAGCATCGACATCTACGACGGCCTGGCACGGCCGCGGCAAACCCAGAGCACCAGCGCCGCCAAGCCGACCGGACGTCTGATCACCGACACCGTCTACGACACCCACGGCTGGGTGATCAAGACCTCGGCTCCGTACTACGAACAGGGCTCCTTCCCCACCGAGTCCGTCTTCGTCCCGGCAGCCGACGGCCAGGTCCCCGGTCAGACGTGGAACACCTACGACGGCAACGGGCGCGTCGTGCGCTCGGAGTTCCGCTCCTACGGAAACCTCCAGTGGGCCACCAACACCGCCTACCCCGGCGCTGACCGCACCGACGTCACGCCTCCCTCGGGCGCCACTCCTACGTCGACCGTGGTTGACGCCCAAGGCCGCACCACCGCCCTGGGGCAGTACCGGACACCGACCGCGACCGGCAACCTGGCCGACGCGGACGTCACCAACTACGGATACACGCCGACCGGTCTCACCGCGTCCCGGACCGACAGCAGCGGCAACACCTGGAACTACTCCTACGACCTGCTCGGGCGTCAGACCTCGGCCTCCGACCCGGACACCGGTGTGACCAGGACGTTCTACGACGTCAACTCGCGCGTCGACCACATCGTCGACGCCAAGAACAACACCCTCTCCTACACCTACGATCTGCTCAACCGTAAGACCGGCACGTTCAACGGCGCCGTGGCACCCGCGAACCAGCTGGCCTCCTGGAGCTACGACACCCTCGTCAAGGGCCAGCCCACCTCCTCGACCCGCTACGTCGGCGGAGCAGGCGGCACGGCCTACACCAAGGCCGTCACCGACTACGACACCGCCTACCGCCCTCTCGGCTCATCGATCACCATCCCCTCCGCCGAGGGCGCACTCGCCGGTACCTACACGACGACCAACACCTACAGCCCGGTCATCGGCTCCCTGACGAAGGTCGGCATTCCCGCCGCCGGCGGCCTGCCGGCCGAAACCGTCAGCTACGGCCGGACCATCACCGGCCTGCTCACCGCGGCCGCCAGCCTCAGCAAGGCCGTCATCGCCAAGGTCGAGTACGACGCCCTTGCACGCCCGGTGCGTACGACGGTCGGTCAGTACGGCAAGCAGGTCGTCTCCACCCAGCAGTACGACTGGGCCACCGGACGGGTCATCAACAACTTCACCGACCGCCAGGTTGGAACCGTCTCGGTCGACCAGACCAGCTACACCTACACCCAGTCCGGCCAGATCACCTCGGCCACCACCATCCAGGACGCCTCGGCGACCGACACCCAGTGCTTCACCTATGACCACCTCCGCCGGCTGACCGGCGCCTGGACCGACACCGCGGGCACCTTCACCACCGCCGACTGGACCGACTCCTCGGGCGAGGTCCACGGCACCGGCAGCTCCACCACCGTGCCCGGCGTCGGCGGCTGCAACAACGCGAACGGCCCGGCCGCCGTCAACCCCGGTGGACGGACCATCGGCGGACCGGCACCCTACTGGAACACCTACACCTACGACGCGACCGGCAACCGCACAGGTCTCGTCCAGCACGACATCACCGGCAACAGCCTCAACGACATCACCACGACCCAGACCTTCGGAGCCGCCAAGAGCAGCAACTCCCCCACCACCGCCCCCAACACCGGCGGCGGAACCGGCGGGCCCCACGCCCTGCTCACCTCCACCACCAGCGGGCCGGCAGGTACCAAGGCCGTCAGCTACCAGTACGACGCCAAGGGCAACACCACCGCCATCACGGACACCGGCGGTACCACCACCCTGGCCTGGAACGGCGAGGACAAGCTCGACTCCGTCACCAAGACCGGCCAGGCCGCCGCCACCACCTACCTGTACGACGCCGACGGCAACCAACTCATCCGCCGCAACCCCGGCAAGACCACGCTCAACCTGCCCACCGACGAGCTCACCCTCGACACGGCCAGCGGATCCACGAGCAACGTCCGCTCCATCACCGCCCCTGGCGGACTGACCTACACCCGCGTCACCGCCGCCATCGGCGGAGGCAGCGTCCTGATCCAGGCCGCCGACCCGCACGGCACCAGCGGCCTCCAGGTCAACACCAACGCGACCCAGACCGTCACCCGCCGCCCCACCGACCCGTTCGGCAACCCCCGCGGCACCCAGCCCTCCGCTAATCAGTGGGCCGGCACCAAGGGCTTCGTCGGCGGCAGCAAGGACGACACCACCGGACTCACCAACCTCGGCGCCCGCCAGTACGACCCCATCCGCGGACGCTTCATCAGCCCCGACCCCATCCTCGACGCAGCCGACCCCCAACAGTGGAACGGCTACGCCTACAGCAACAACAACCCCGTCAATCTCTCGGACCCCTCAGG
Source organism: Kitasatospora sp. NPDC059812 (assembly GCF_042732075.1). Taxonomy (NCBI): domain Bacteria; kingdom Bacillati; phylum Actinomycetota; class Actinomycetes; order Kitasatosporales; family Streptomycetaceae; genus Kitasatospora; species Kitasatospora sp. NPDC059812. The sequence goes on along the minus strand of NZ_JBHWIO010000071.1, from coordinate 8,167 downwards.
CCTGCACTTCGAAGAGTGCGGCAACGGGATGTACACATGCAGCGGCGGAATCACGCCAATTGAAAAGGGGCGCGACTATGACAAGATCGTAGAAGAAAACAAAACGGCAGAAAAGTTCCAAGCGTACTCTGCCTACACCTACTGGAGGACCCACAAGACAGTTCGAGAACAATATGCAGTCAAATGCAGCAACGGTCGATGCAACCCGAACTCCAAGGAAGGTCACGAAGGCAACAACAGGGACTTCCTTTTCGGCCTTGGTGCAGTCGCGATTACACCGATCGACTTCGCCCACAAATTTATTCACCTGGGTGATCACGAATACAGCAAGCCCGGCCCAATGGATTCCTACGTAAGCTGGGCCATGGGGCATGGCCTCGACCCGAACAGTGCAAATTTTGCTTCGGCAACATATCTCCCTGCTGCGATAGGAGACGCCTACGCCGCTAGTCCGGGGGCGCCTGGTGGGATGCCGTGCAACAGCTTCCCTGCGGGAACCGCAGTTCTCCTCGCCGACGGAACCGTCAAGCCGATCGATCAGCTGACCGCCGGCGACCAAGTCTCCGCAACCGACCCTCAGACCGGAACCACCAAGCCACAACCCGTCACCGCGACCATCACCAGACTCGACGACCAGGAATTTACCGACCTCACACTGACCACTGCACAAAAGCCCGGGACTCCTCCCGAACCAATCGCCCCAAAAATCAAGAGCCTTAGCCTCACCTCGACCCAGCACCACCCGTACTGGAATGTCACCACCCAGCGGTGGACGGAAGCCGCCGACCTCCATGTCGGCGACCAACTCCTGACCTCCAGCACCGACACACTCGCCACCGTCCAGGCCATCCGGAACTACCGCACTCTGCCCCAAACTGCCTACAACCTGACCATCAACCAGTTCCACACGTACTATGTGCTCGCGGGGACCACGCCGGTACTCGTGCACAATTGCGGCGGCTACAACCTGCGTGGCAAAGATCCCATGAGCATTGTTCCTGATAATGCCAGTGTGCGAGAGCTGAAGCCGGACCCGAATGGCGGATCTCAGTATGGCCTGGAGTTCAAGTGGAAGAATGCCGATGACAAAACTGTTCGCTTGAGGATCCACGGTCCGGATGGGCGAGCGCCGGCCGGGTCGAACTCGGCCACAGGGGAAACTTATCGCATCCAGATCGGAAATCAGTATCAAGATGAAGCAGGAAACCTATACCATCGACAGGTGCACAATTCAGATAGCCCCTTCTATAATCCGACCGCAGCCAACGAAACTCACATCCCGTGGCCGTTGCAGTTCCCGGGGCTGTAGATGAGTATCGGTCGATCGCTGCTGGCAGGACTGATCGAAAAGATCATTTCTGCGCTGCCGGAAGAGCGAGAAGAAGCCGCCGAGAGCGTCTGTGATTGGTCGCAGTCATTGGATACGCTCGAGGCGAGGATTGCTGTTCGAGTCCTTGCCATCATGGCAGCCTCCGAGGAAGTTGCAGCCGCAAGGGAGGCTCAGCTGAATGCGGTCGCGGAAATATTCAACTCGCGGTCAATGTCATACGATGACGTCGCTCCGGTGTTCGAGATTCCCGCAGAGAGCCTTGACCCTTCGGAAGTCTCCTATATTGAAGACCTTAGAGGACTCTTCAGGTAGATTCCGCAGCATCTTGGGTGATCCCTAATCATCTAGTCCTTCGGTGTAAATAATCATTGAGCCCCCTCCCGGAGATAAATTCGGGAGGGGGCTCAATGCGTCTTGACGGCAGTAGTTGACGGCAACGTCAGCGGACGGGTGCTGCACAAAGCGGCGGGTCGTCACCGTCGCCAGGCTCGGCGATGACCTCCGAGGGGTTGTGGAGGACGCGGCCGAGGAGGTCTATGGCGTCGCGCTGGAGGCGGAGTCGAACGTGGGCGTAGACGGTGGCGGTGACGCCGATATGGGCGTGGCCGAGGAGCTCCTTGATGACGACGAGTTCGACGCCCTGCTCCAAGAGCAGGGTCGCTGCCGAGTGTCGAAGATCATGGAAGCGGATACGGCGGAGTTTGGCCTGGCGGAGCAGTGCGGTGAAGTGCCGCGTGAGCGTGGCTCCCTCGACCGGGGCGCCGTTGGGCCGAGTGAAGACGTAGCCGCTGTCCTTCCAGGTCGCCCCCGCCGCTTGGCGTTCCTGGCGCTGCAGGTCGCGGTGCTGTTCGAGGGAGCGCAGACATGGAGTGGGCAGTGCGATGCGCCGCTCCGAACTCTGGGTCCTGGTCGGCAGGGCGATCAGGCCACCGGAGTTGGTGCGCTGGAGGGTGCGGCGGATGCTGGCGGTTCCGCCGGCCAGGTCGAGGTCTTCCCAGCGCAGGCCGAGGAGTTCGCCCTTGCGGAGCCCGGTTCGCAGAGCGAGTTCGAACAGTGCGTGCCGCCGGTGGCCGTGGGTAGCGGCGAGGAACGCGCGGGCTTCCTGCGCGGTGAGGGGTTCGAAGCGGCAGGGTCGGGGTGTGCCCATGCGGACGTTGTGGGGGATCTCCTCCTCTCGGACGGCATGTTCCAGGGCGGACTTGAGGACGGAGTGGAGTAGGCGAGGCTCAGCGGGGAGAGCCGCTTGCCGCAGCACGTACCAATGGCGCAGAAGCGGGGCTGGTCGCGGGCGGCGTCGAGGCCACGGGCGCAGCGCTGGCAGGTGGTGCGGCACTGGCCCTCGCGAGATGGGTGCAATCCAGGGCCACGGTCCAGCATTCGGCTCGGGCAGGGTGTCGTCGGACGGCGGGGGGACATCGCACTGCCGTATGGGGTGTTCCTCGAACCGAAGATCGGTGAGCCGTGGCGGAGTTCAGGGTTCGCGTGTCTGTGGTGCCTGGGAAGAACCGTAAGCCGGTGCATGGAGTCGACGGTGTGGCCGACGTGGGCTCCGATGCACTGCAGGGCGGGCCCACCGGGGCGGTCAACTCTGTGCAAAGGCGGGCGATTTGCGCAAGGGCGGGCAGGTGGAGGTGGGGTCGTCCGGGCGGAGGGCGTGGGCGGCGTGGCGGGTGCGACCTGGGGTGGAGGGGGTTAGGTCGTGGGCAGGACGCGGTGGGGGTGGGGGCGGGCCTAGCGTGACGGTATGTCGACTAATTCTCGGTGGCGGACTGCTGCGCTGCTCGCCGTGCCCATTGCCGTCCTGATTTCGCTGGCCGGCCCGCAGGCCGCGCTGGCGGCTTCCCCGGCGGCCGGAACGCTCTCGTTGAGTGCGGCGGCGGAGGTGCCGCAGGTGCCCACGCCGACGACGCGGCGGCCGGTCGGTGCCACGTCGGTGCACCTGGTGGACAAGGCCCGGCACGACCCCTGGCGGGCGGACGCCGCCAGTCGCGAGCTGATGGCCACCCTCTGGTACCCGGCGCAGCCCGCACACGGGGAGCACGGGGAGCAACTGCCGTACGTCTCACCCGAGGTGTCGTCCGCGCTGTTCGGCACCCCGGCTGTCAGCGAGGTGCGGACGGGCGTGAAGGCCCGTACGGTGCCCGCGCCCGGGCGGCACCCGGTGGTGGTGCTCTCCCCCGGTTACGGCTACAGCCGCACCTCGCTCACCGCCCTCGCCGAGGACCTCGCGGCCCGGGGCTACGTAGTCGCCGCGCTGGACCACACGTACGAGACGGTCGTGCAGTTCCCCGACGGGCGGGTGGAGACCTGCCTGATCTGCGATCACGTGGACGACCAGCGGGCGGCCGAGGTCACCCGCAGCCGGGCGAAGGACATCAGTTTCCTGATCGACCGGCTGACCGCGCCCGGCCCCGGGCTGGTCCGCGGGCTGCAGGTCGACCGCTCCCGGATCGGCGCGGCCGGCCACTCGATCGGCGGCGCGAGCGCCGTCGAGGCGATGAGCGAGGACCGGCGGATCCGCGCCGCCGCCAACCTGGACGGCGACTTCTTCGCCCCGCTGCCCGCCGACGGCCTCGCCCGCCCGGTGCTGCTGCTCGGCGCCCAGCGGCACGCCGGCAGGCCCGCGACGGCGAACTGGGACGAGACCTGGCAGCACCTGACCGGCTGGAAGCGCTGGCTGGACCTGCCGGAGGCCGGCCACCTGTCGTTCTGCGACATGCACTGGCTGGTGGACTCCCTAGGAGTCCGCGACCAGTTGCCGCCCGACACCACCCCGGAGCAGTACGGCACCATCAAGGGCGACCGTGCCCTCGCCGCCACCCGGGCGTACCTCGGCGCGTTCTTCGACCGGCACCTGCTCAACCGCCCGAGCCGGCTGCTGGACGGGCCCTCGACGGCCTTCCCGGAGGTCCGCTTCGCCAAGTAGCAGGTGGCGATTGGCAAGCAGCGAGTGGCAAGTAAGGAGTGGCAAGTGGGCCGCCGACCGCACGGCGGCGGCCTGGGGCGCCCGATCAGGTGATTCGGCCGCCGCAGGGCTGTGACCTGCGGCGGATCGGGGCAGTCCTCCGGCGCAGCCGCCATCCGCGGCGGCTCCCCGGACACTCTGGAGTGACGACATGCGACGGATCAGCAAGGCGCTCGGCGCGGTGGCCCTGGCCGCGGCGGTGGCAGTGGCGGTGCCCGGCTCGGCCCAGGCGGCCACTGGTCAGCTGCGGGTCGGGTTCAAGACCTACAACAACCCCTCGGGCTGCTACCAGAGCGACATCTGGCCCCTCATCGTCGAGAACCTCACCGACAAGCCCGCCGACGTCCACGATCGGCCGGGCTGCGAGGGGCCCGTCATCGGTGTGGTGAACCCGGGCGAGACCAAGACGTTCGAGTTCGGCGCGAGCGTGAGAATCGCCTGACCCTCCGGACGGTGAAGAGGCCGGTCGATCCGACGTGACGTCGGGGCGGCCGGCCTCTTCGGTTCGCTGCCGTCACCAGGGCGCGCAACGGGATGACGTGTTCATGCGAATGGGTCGATACGCGGGTGGACTGCAAGGGAACTGTCTGCGGAGCCCCATCCCCACCAAGGAGGTTTCCTCGTGAAACGACTGCTCTTCGTCGCCGGCATGGCCACCGCCATCCTGAGCCTGACCGGTGTCGGCGTCGCCGGTGCGGCCGACGGGAGCGCGCACGGCGCCCCCGGCAAGCGGGTCGGCGAAGTGATCCGGTGCGATGAGGTGAACGCCGACGGGCCGAGCGTGATGGGCCGCTCCTGTGACAGCACCACCTGGGGGCCGCTGAGCGACTTCGTCGTCATGGACCGGACGTCACGCGCAGGGTACGAGTGCCAGAGCGGCTGGGCCGAGGGCTCGCTGTGGGTGAACGGGCAGGGCTGTCGCCCCATCCCCGCCTGATCGACGGCCGACTCCGGGTCCCGGCGTGAGCGGCACCCGATCGCCACTGAAGAACCAGAACGGCCGGTCGACCGTCGAGTCGACCGGCCGTTCGCAGCGGCACGGCACGGCACGCGCCCGCAGGAGCCGGGGCGGCGGCGTGTTCGGGGGCGGCCGTCAGTCGGAGGCGAGCGTGCCCCGGTACTCGACGGGCCCCTCGTCCGGGAACTGGGCGGTGCCCTGGAAGCGGCTACCGTCGTCGAAGAAGGTGATGGCGCCGGAGCCCGAGTTGGGGCTGTTCCACGTCACCGTGGTGCCCGTGTCCGGCGTCTCGTCGGCGCCGACCGTGTCGGAGCGGTGGGCGATGTGGAGGGTGAGGGGCTGGTCGTCCTGCCAGCCGCCGGAGCCGGTGGCGATCTCGGTGTCGTATGTGGGCATGCGGCGTCCTTTCGAGGAGTGCGGGGCGGCCGACGGGCGTGCCGGACACCCAGGTCGGTATCTACACGAATGGTGATGCCGAGGCGCCGCGCCCGCCGCAGGTGTCCGGCGAACACCACTCCGTCGGGCCCATCGACCGAAGCACCGTCACCTCGCACCTCCACCCCGAGCGGCAGGAGCGCCGGGTCAGCCGGCCAGGGTGTCCTTCAGCCAGGGGGCGATCACGGCCATCGCCTCGCCGAAGCGCGAGATGGCGCAGTGGCCGGTGTCCGGGATCAGTTCGACCCGGGTGTCCCGGCGGCCCTTGAACACCAGGGTGTCGTCCAGTGGGACGTGGACGTCCTCGGTGCCATTGACCACCAGCATCGGCCCGTTGGCGTCCTGGTCCAGCAGCGGGCGCAGGTCGAACGCCGCGAAGGCGTTCTCCAGCTCGGCCCCGCTCGGCGCGGCGTCGAAGCCCAGGGCGTTGCCGACGATGCCGTCCATGCCGAAGGCGAAGCCGCGACCGGGGGCGAAGGAGCGTTCCACCGGGCCGCCGAGCACCACGGAGGCGTCCACCGCCCCCGTCAGTCCGGTCCGGGCGGAGTAGTAGCCGCCCATCGAGATGCCGAAGTGGCCGACCTTTCCGCTGCCGGCCGCGCGGGCGAAGGAGACCAGTCCGGCGATGACCTCGGCCCCGCCGTCCGGGGTCATCGGCAGGTGGGCGGTCTCGCCGGTGCCGGGGAGGTCGAACAGCAGCAGCCGCGCCGGCAGGGTGAACGCGAGCTGCTCCCACATGCCGTGCAGGTCGGTCTTCCAGGAGTCCACGCCGCCGCTGGCCAGCACGACCGGCGCGTCGGCGGGCAGGCCGGGGGCGGCCATCAGGTGGATCGGCAGGGTGGCGTCGCCGCCGCGGTACGGGACGGTGAGCGTGCGGCGCTCGAACTCCACCGGGAAGCCGGGGGCCGCGAGGACGTACTGCTCGACCTGGCGGGCGAGCGCGGTTCGCTTCGGGTCGTCGGCGAGCGAGGGGAACTTGGCCCAGCCGTACGCCTGCGCGGCCAGACGGTGGCGCCCGGCCTCGGCGTGCCGGGCGGCGAGGGCGGACCACTCGTGCACCCAGCTGCCGGGCCGGTCGGGCCACATCTCGGTGACGGCGGCGCGGACGGCGTCCACCTCGTCGGCGGGGAGGCCGAGGGTCATCTGCGGGTAACGCTCGACGAACAGGTCCTGCGGGTCCAGGGGCCAGGTGAAGGACATAGTGGTGCCTCCTGCTGCACTTAAAGCCTGGGTGCTTGCATTAACGACTATGCGCCCGAGCGGCACCTAATGCAAGCGCTCTTGCGTTAATGTGGTGGCCGAGGTGATCAACACATGACCGAAGAAGAACCGGAGCAAGCGCCGGAGCCAACGCCGGGGCCAGCACCGGATCCGATCCGCCGCCGCCCGGGCGGCCGTGCCGCGCGCGTCCGCCAGGCCGTTCTGGTGGCTGCCACGGAGCTGCTGGCCGAGGAGGGCATCGACCGGCTCAGCATCGCCGGGGTCGCGGCCCGCGCAGGGGTCAACGAGACCACGGTGTACCGGCGTTGGGGAAGTCGGGAGAAGCTCGTACTGGACGCCATGCTCACCGGCAGCAACGAAGGCATCCCCGTCCCCGACACCGGAGCCGTCCGCACCGACCTGGCCGCCTTCGCCCGCGCGCTGGCCGAGTACCTCGCCACCCCGACCGGTCGTTCCGTCGCCCGGGCGGCCGCACTCAGCTCCGACGACCCCGACCTCGCCGAGGCCTGGCAGACCTTCTGGCAGTCCCGCCTCGACCAGGCCGGCGTCATCGTCAGCCGGGCCGTCGAACGCGGGGAACTCCCGACGGGCACCGACACGGCCCTGACCCTGGAACTGCTCTGCGCCCCGCTCCAGACCCGCTGCCTGCTCGGCCACCGCCCGATCGAGCCGGATCTGCCGGAGCGCCTGACGGACATGGTGCTGAACGGCCTGCGAGGGACGGCCTGAGAGGGAGGAGCCAGGAAACCGCCCCTCAGGCACCCCACCCGGACGCCGCAGGCACGAGGGGCCTGTGGGGCACCGACGAAAGTGCCTGATCAGGGCCTGTGTAAGCGCTGAGCGGCGAGTCTTCCCAGGCTGTGCGCGATCGTTTCCCACCCCGTCAACGGCCCTGCAGTTCGCCCCGCGGCATCACCGGGGTCCGCGGTTGACCGCCGGTCGGCGCGGCCGGGACGAGGTGGGGCCAGCGAAACAAGGCCTTTGTCCCGCTTCTGCGACTGCGCCGGCCTACGTCATCCGCACCCTGTTCCGGCGCGTGCCACCCTCTGAACCCATCGTGATCGGCCTACGCGCTCGCCGAGTTCGGCATCAGCCACTCCACCGCGTACCGACTGCGGGACGCTCCTGCTTCATCAGCACAAACGCCGAAACGGCGCTTCCCTTGTCGGCGACGGCTCAATGTGAGGCCGGGTTCGGCGGTTCAGTTGTGGGCCATCCGTAGTCTCGTCGGATGTGTCAGTCGTTGCTGCTGGTGGCG
>NZ_JBHWIO010000070.1:0-49502 GCF_042732075.1 Kitasatospora sp. NPDC059812 | reverse complement strand
GGGATGGTTTTTTTTTATACGACCCCCCCCCGGCGCGGGGCCGCCCCGCGGGCGGGGACGCCCCCCGGGGCGCCGGGCCGGGCCCTTCCTCGGCTCGCCGCCGACCCCACGATCGTGAGAGAAGAAGAACCAGTGACCGCTGAAAACCGTACCGTGGTCGTCACGGGTATCGGCGCCTTCACGCCGCTGGGCGGCGACGCCGCCACCACCTGGGAGAACCTGGTCGCAGGACGCTCCGGAGTGGCGGCCCTGACCGAGGAGTGGGCCGCCGAGCTGCCCGTCAAGATCGCCGCCCGCACGGCCGTCGAGCCGGGCGAGATCCTCCCCCGGCCGCTGGCCCGCAAGCTGGACCGCTCGGCCCAGTTCGCGCTGATCGCCGCCCGTGAGGCCTGGGCCGACGCCGGCTACGAGACGCCGGCCACCGACGACTCCTCCAAGCTCGCCCCCGAGCGCCTCGGCACCGTCATCGCCTCCGGCATCGGCGGCGTGACCACCCTGCTCGACCAGTACGACGTGCTGAAGGAGAAGGGCGCCCGCAAGGTCTCCCCGCACACCGTCCCGATGCTGATGCCCAACTCCCCGGCGGCCAACGTCGGGCTGGAGGTCGGCGCCCGCGCGGGTGTGCACACCCCCGTCTCCGCCTGCGCCTCCGGCGCCGAGGCGATCGGCTACGCGATCGAGATGATCCGCACCGGCCGCGCCGACGTCGTGGTGGCCGGCGGCACCGAGGCGGCGATCCACCCGCTGCCGATCGCCGCGTTCGCCAACATGATGGCGATGTCCAAGAACAACGACGACCCCGAGGGCGCCTCCCGCCCGTACGACAAGGGCCGGGACGGCTTCGTGCTGGGCGAGGGCGCCGGCGTGGTCGTGCTGGAGTCGGTCGAGCACGCCGAGGCGCGCGGCGCCCGGATCTACTGCGAGGCCGTGGGCCAGGGCCTGTCCTCGGACGCCCACCACATCGCCCAGCCCGAGCCGACCGGCGCCGGCGTGGCCCGCGCGCTGGCCGACCTGTTCGACCGCAACACCCTGGACAAGGCCGAGATCGTGCACGTCAACGCGCACGCCACCTCGACCCCGCAGGGTGACACCGCCGAGCTGAAGGCGCTGCGCAAGGAGCTCGGCGACGACCTCGACCACATCGCCATCTCGGCCACCAAGTCGATGACCGGCCACCTGCTGGGCGGCGCCGGCGGCATCGAGACCGTCGCCACCGTGCTGGCCCTGTACCACCGGATCGCCCCGCCGACCATCAACGTCGACGAGCTGGACGACGACGTGGACGCGGACATCGTGCGCGGCGAGGCCCGCCCGCTGCCCGAGGGCCGGATCGCGGCGCTGAACAACTCGTTCGGCTTCGGCGGCCACAACGTGGTGCTGGCCTTCCGCTCCCGCTAGTCCGCACACCGACCCGGTACGCACCGACTCGGTACGCACCTGGTCCGAACGCACAGAGAGGGGCGGGCGCTCGCCGTGAGCGCCGGCCCCTCTCGTGCGTGGTGCGCCCGCCGGCTCAGACCACCTGGTGCAGCCAGCGCACCGGTGCCCCCTCGCCCGCGTAGCGGAACGGCTCCAGCTCGTCGTCCCAGGGCTTGCCCAGCAGCCGGGAGATCTCGGCCTCCAGGTCGGCCCCCTCGCTGCGGGCCCGCAGCAGGACGGCGCGCAGCCGGTCCTCGGGGATCAGGATGTCGCCGTGGATGCCCGTGACGGCGTGGAAGATGCCGAGCGAGGGCGTGCTGCTGTACCGCTCCCCCTCCGCCGTGGCGCAGGGCTCACTGGTGACCTCGTACCGCATCAGCTGCCAACCGCGCAGCGCGGAGGCGACCTTCGAGGCCGTACCGGGCTCCCCTTGCCAGGAAAGCTCGGCACGCCAGTGTCCGGGCGAGGCCGGCTGGCGGATCCAGTCCAGGCTCACCCGTACACCCAGCACCCCCGCGACGGCCCACTCGACGTGCGGGCACAGCGCGCGGGGCGCGGAGTGGATGTAGAGAACTCCACGTGTCGTCACCGGGACCTCCAGGCTGTGGACGAGGGTCGCCTTCCCCAGCTGCCTCGTGCCTGCAGTTGATCCACAGTTACCCACGTTAGCCGACATTAAGCTACTAAATTGAGCAAAACGGACAGGCTTTCGCTCAATGCTAGTCGAATCCTCAACGAGGTCTACCCCTCGGCCGGATCTCTCCCCCGAACGGCCCCATCTCCAGGCGGGACCCACCGTACCGCGCCGCCCCGCACCGTGGATGACGCACTTTCGGATCCGGCCGGAATGCGGTAGTGCGACCGATTCCCCTGCGCCCGTACGCAAACCGCCCCGCACGCCCGGTGGGGGGCGGCGGGGCGGTCAGCGAGCTGACGGAGGGTCAGCCGTCCAGGCGGACCACCATCTTGCCGGTGTTGACGCCGCGCAGCAGGTCGAGGAAGGCGTCCGCGGTGCGCTCGAAGCCGTCCACCACGGTCTCCTCGTGGCGCAGTTCACCGGACGTCAGCCAGCCGGCCACGTCGGCGACGAACTGCGACTGCAGCGCCGCGTGGTCGCTGACCAGCATGCCCTCCAGGCGCAGCCGCTTGCCGATCGCGAGCGCCAGGTTGCGCGGGGCGGCGGGGGCGGTGGTGTCGTTGTACTGGGCGATCGCGCCGCAGAGCACGGCACGGCCGTGCACGGTGAGCGCGCCGATCGCGGCCTCCAGGTGCTCCCCGCCGACGTTGTCGAAGTAGAGGTCGATGCCGTCGGGGGCAGCCTGGGCCAGCTGCTCGTGGACCGGGGCGTCCTTGTAGTTGAAGGCGGCGTCGTAGCCGTAGACGTCCACCAGCTTGGCGACCTTCTCCGCCGAGCCGGCCGAACCGACCACCAGCGAGGCGCCCTTGAGCTTGGCGATCTGGCCGACCATGCTGCCGACCGCGCCGGCCGCGCCGGAGACGAAGACCTTGTCGCCCTTCTTGAGGCCGCCGACGGCGAGCAGCCCGGCGTAGGCGGTCAGGCCGGGCATGCCGAGCACGCCGAGGTAGGCGGAGAGCGGGGCGGCGGCCGGGTCGACCTTGACCGCGTGGCGGGCGTCCAGGGTGGCGTACTCGCGCCAGCCGAGGCCGTGCAGCACGGCGTCGCCCGGGGCGAAGCCCTCGGCCCCGGAGGCGACCACGTAGCCGACCGCGCCGCCCTCCATGGCCTCGCCGAGCCGGAACGGCGGGGCGTAGGACTTCACGTCGTTCATCCGGCCCCGCATGTACGGGTCCACCGAGAGGAAGGCGTTGCGGACCAGGATCTCGCCCGGGCCCGGGGTCCGGACCGGGGCCTCGACCAGGGCGAAGTCGGTCGGCACCGGCCAGCCCTGGGGTCGGGCGGCGAGGTGCCATTCACGGGCGGTCGCGGGTGCGGCCTGCTCTGCCATGGGAGGCGCTCCTTAGGTGGTTCCGATGCATGAAAGGTTGAGCTACTGAAGTAACGATGGGCATGAAAGGTTCATGTTGTCAACTTTTCAGGTAGACTCTCGGACATGGACACCCAGTCGACCCGGACCGCCACGCCGCAGTCCGACGAGATCACCCGCGAGGTCGTCGATCTGATGGCCAACCTGGTCGCGCTGTTCCATCGCGAGTACGAGGAGGCGGCCGCCGCCCGCTCGCTCACCGGCGCCCAGGCCAAGGTGCTCGCCCTGCTGCGCCGCGGCCCCATGCCGATGCGCCAGATCGCCCAGACGCTCAGCTGCGAGCCGTCCAACATCACCGGCATCGTCGACCGGCTCGAAGCCCGCGGCTTCGTCACCCGGGAGGCCGACCGGCAGGACCGCCGGGTCAAGCTGGTCGCCGCCACCGGCACCGGCGCCACCGCCTCCGAGGAACTGCGCGAATCGCTGAACTTCGCCCGCGAGCCGCTGGCCGCCCTCGGCCACGACGAGCGGGCCGTCCTGCGCGACCTGCTCCGCCGGATGCTCACCGGCGCCGCCGGCCCCGGAGCGTGACCAGCATTCGGGGCGTGATCAGCATCACAGCCCCGGAGCGAAATCCGGGCCGCCGGCAGAGGTAACCGAACAGCCCGTCGAAACGTCTAATGTTCGAACATCGAACACGAGAGACGGAAAGACGGGGGGACACGGAGGATGGGCAGCAGCACGCGCAGGCGCCGCTACCTGCGGACAGCCATCGGCCTGGCCGCCGTCCTGGTGCTGTCCGTCGTGGGCGCCGGGGCCTGGTTCTACCACCGGCTGGACAACAACATCACCACCTTCGACCCGGGCGGCGTCGCCACCGAGCGCCCGCCCGCGCCCGCCCCGGTCACCCCCGGCGCCCAACTGCCGGTGAACATCCTGGTGCTCGGCTCGGACACCCGCGACGACGGCAACAGCGCGATCGGCGGCGGCGACGAGGGCGTCGGCCACTCCGACACCGCGATGCTGGTGCACGTCTACGCCGACCACAAGCACGCCGTCGGCGTCTCCATACCCCGGGACACCCTGGTCACCATCCCGTCCTGCAAGCTGCCGAGCGGCACCTGGACCACGCCCCGGAACAACCAGATGTTCAACTCGGCCTTCACCATCGGCGAGTTCCCCAAGGGCAACCCGGCCTGCACGCAGAACACCGTCGAGACGCTCACCGGCCTGCGGATCGACCACACCATCGTGGTCGACTTCAAGGGCGCCGCCGCGATGGCCGACGCCATCAACGGCGTGGACGTCTGCGTCCCCAACAACGTCGACTCGCACGGCATACACCTCCGCAAGGGCATGCAGAAGCTCTCCGGCCAGCCCGCCGTGGACTACCTGCGGGCCCGCTACGGCTTCGGCGACAACTCCGACATCGGGCGGATGAAGCGCCAGCAGGCCTTCGTCTCCTCGATGATCAAGAAGGTGCAGGGCCAGGGCTTCTCCCTGCCCACGCTGCTCCCGCTCGCCGACGCGGCCACCCGCTCGCTCACCGTGGACGAGGGGCTGGGCACCGCGATGAAGCTGGTGGACTTCGCCCGCTCGCTCCAAGACATCAAGCTGTCCGACATCACCTTCGTGACCGCGCCCTGGCGCTTCGCCGGCGAGCGCGTCCAGCTCGTCCAGCCGGACGCCAACACGCTGTGGCGGCTGCTGCGCGAGGACCGCACCCTGGACGGCCAGAGCACCTCCGGCACCGACACCCCGGCGCCCTCCCCCACCGCCCCCGGCCCCGACGGCGCGACCCCGGGAGCCTCGGCCGGCCCGTCCGCACCGCTCACGCCCGAACAGGCCGCGGCCCCCGTGCTGGTGGTCAACGGCGTCGGCACCCCCGGCCTGTCCACCTCCGGCGGGGAGACGCTGCGGGCCCGGGGCTTCCAGAACGTCACGCTCGGCAAGCCCGCCGGCGGACGGATGCAGACCGAGATCAGCTACGACCCGGCCCTGAAGGCCGCCGCCGACCAGGTGGCCGCGCTCTTCCCGGGGGCGCGCGCGGTCGAGGAGCCGGGCTCCGAGGGCATCACCGTCACCCTGGGCCGCGACTACCGGCCCAGCCCCGCCACCAAGCTGGACGCGGTCGGCAGCGGCCCCGGCGCCAAGTCCTCCGCCCCCGCCACCGCCGACCCGAGCGGCGTGCCCAGCGGGGTGCCCACCGGCATAGCGGAGAACACCCGCGGCGCCGACACCGACCCGTGCGCCGACCTGACCTTCGGATGAGCCGTTCCGGCCCGATCCGGGTCTACTCCGGGTCGGGCAGGCCGGTGACGACGGCGGTGAGCCGGGTGCCGCGGGGGAAGGCTCCGGCGGCGGCCAGGCCGGTCAGCGCGGCCAGCAGCTTGGCCACGTAACGGCGTTCCAGCGGGATGCCGTGGCGGGCTTCGAACCGCTCGGCGAAGGCGGCCAGTTCGGCCGGGACCTTGCCGTAGCCGCCGCCGTGGTGCGCGTGGTCGATCCGCCAGTTGTCGAACTCCCGGCCGTAGGCGGCCCGGTGGAGCCGGGTGACCTCGCCCTCCAGGTAGCCCTCGCCGCCGCGCAGCACGGCCACGCCGAGCGCCCGCGCGCCCGGCGGCAGGCCGGCCGCGATGCCCGCCAGGGTGCCGCCGGTACCGACCGGGCAGCAGACCACGTCGTGCCCGCCCAGGTCGGGCAGTTCGGCCGGGATCGCCGCCGCGCCGGTCACGGCCAGCGCGTTGGAGCCGCCCTCCGGGAGCACCAGGCAGGGGCCCCAGCGCCCCTGCGGACCGGCCGTGGTGCCGGCGGCGGCGCGGCCGGTGGCCTCCCGGTACTCGGCGCGGGTCAGGAACTCCAGCCGCATCCCGGCCCGTTCGGCCGCCCGCAGCGACCAGTTGCGCGGCCGGTCGGCCAGCTCCTCGCCGCGGACCAGCCCGACGCTCTCCAGGCCGAGCGCCGCGGCGGCCGCCGCGACCGCCCGCAGATGGGTGGAGTACGCCCCGCCGAAGGTCAGCAGCCGGGTATGGCCCTGGGCGACGGCGGCCGCCAGGTTGGGCGCGAGCTTGCGCCACTTGTTGCCCGGGACGCTCGGGTGCAGCAGGTCGTCCCGTTTGAGCCGCAGTTCCACTCCGGCCCGCGCGAACACCTCGTCGGTGCAGTCCACCAGCGGGGTCGGCAGCAGGGCGGGTTCGAGCATCCGGCCAGCTTAGACCGGTCGGTCTTATGGCCGGCCGGTCGGGGTGAGCAGCCCCAGGTTGTAGGCGGCGGCGACGGCGGAGGCGCGGTCCTTGACGTCGAGCTTGGCGTAGACGTGGATCAGATGGGTCTTCACGGTGGCCTCGCTGATGAACAGCCGGGCGGCGGCCTCCCGGTTGGTGGCGCCGGACGCGACCAGTTCCAGCACCTCCAGCTCGCGCGGGCTGAGCGGCTCCCGGACGGGCGCGCGGACCTGGCCGAGCAGCTTGGCGGCGACGGTCGGCGCGATCACCGAGGCGCCGCGGGCGGCCTCCCGGACGGCGTGGAACAGCTCCTCCCGGGCGGCGTCCTTGAGCAGGTAGCCGGTGGCGCCGGCCCGGACGGCGGGCAGCACGTCGGCGTCGGTGTCGTAGGTGGTGAGCACCAGGACCCGCCCGGGCAGGCCGCGTTCGGCCATCTCGCGGATCGCGGTGACACCGTCCATCCGCGGCATCCGCAGGTCCATCAGCACCACGTCCGGGCGCAGCGCGGCGACCAGGACCAGCGCCTCGGCGCCGTCCCCGGCCTCGCCGACCACCTCGAAGCCGGGGGCGGCGGTGAACATCCCGCGCAGCCCGTCCCGCACCACCGGGTGGTCGTCCACCAACAGCAGTCTGATCGTCGTCGCGTCGCTCACGGTGCTACTCCTCCATGCTGATCGCCGGCAGGGTCGCGGACACGGTCGTGCCGGCGCCCGGTTCGGTCTCCAGGTCGAGCCGCCCGGCCAGGCGCTGCACGCGGCGGCGCATCACGTCCAGACCGTAGCCGCCGCCGGCGGCCCGGGAGGCGGGCTCGGCGGCCGGGTCGAAGCCGACGCCGTCGTCCCGGACGTCCAGGGTGACCAGGCCGGGCATGTACGAGAGGGTGACCCCGACCCGGGAGGCCCGCGCGTACTTGGCGGCGTTGGCCAGCGACTCCTGGGCGATCCGCAGCAGGGTCACCTCGACCTCGGGGTGCAGCGGGCGGGCCTCGCCGGTGACGGTCAGCCCGGCGGCGGCGTCGTTGCGCTCCCGCCACTGCTCGACCAGCTCCGCCAGCGCCTCCGGCAGCGCGGCGCGCTCCAGTTCGATCGGGCGCAGCGCGTGGACGGCCCGGCGGGCCTGGGTCAGGCTCTCCCGGGCGAGGGCCGCCGCGTTCGCCTGGTGCCGCTCGGCGGCCGCGGCGTCCTGGGCGCGGGTCTGGTCGGCGGCCTGGAGCTGGGTGACGATCCCGGCCAGGCCCTGGGCGACGGTGTCGTGGATCTCCCGGGCGAGCCGGCGGCGTTCGTCCGCGGCCCCGGCCTCCCGGGCCTGGACGAGGAGTTGGGCGTGCAGTCCGGCGTTCTCGGCGAGCGTCTCGGTGAGCAGCCGGTTGGCCTCGGCGAGTTCGGCGTTGGCGGCCTTGCGGCGGGCGCTCAGCCGGTCGGCCGCCTCGCTGAGCGCGAACATCAGCCCGACCACCATCAGGTTGAAGGCGACGACGGCCAGCAGTCCACCGACCTTCGCCGGGCTGTCGGGCAGGACCCCGCCGACCTGGGAGAGCGAGGTGGGGACGGTGGCCACGGCCGCGCCCGCCATCCGGGCCCGGCCCCGCAGGTACTGGGCGGCGTGCAGGTAGCCGGTGAAGGCGAAGAAGCCGAAGATCGGGTTGTCCAGCACCAGGACGGTGATCAGCGCCAGCAGGACGGCGAAGTGGGCACCGGCGTACCGGGCGCGGCCGTCCGGGCCCGGCCTGCGGTCGAGCACCGAGCGCAGGACCAGCCACAGGAACGCGGCGGCCGCCGCCGGGAGGACGACGGCGGCGGGACGCGCGTTCGGGACGGGGATCAGCAGGGCCAGGGCGGTGGCGATCAGCAGGGCGACGTAGCAGAGCGGGCCGATCAACCGGTCCAGCCGGTCCTGCCAGTCGCCGAGCGCGTTCTCGTCGGCCGACGGCCGCATGATCATTCCCACCGGAACAGCCTGGCAGCCGCGGCCCCAGCGAGCACCGCGTACGCCGCGAGTGTGAGCAGGCCCACGGCGTGCGGGAAGTGCCCGGACCAGGCGTCCTGCAAGGTCTGGACGGCGGCGCCGCTGGGGGTGAAGTCCCCGATCCGGTTGAGCAGGGCCGGCGAGAACTCGCGCGGCAGCCAGATCCCGGAGAAGAACATCATCGGGAAGAAGGCCAGCGCGCCGACCGCGTTGCCGGCCTTGGCGGACGGGACGACCGCGGCGAGCAGCAGGCCGATCGACAGCAGCGCGGCGGCAGCCAGCAGGAAGGCCAGCAGGAACCCCAGCGGCCGGCGCGGCAGCGACACCCCGAGCAGGGGCCCGGCCGCCACCACCAGCAGCACCGAGACGACGGCGACGCCCAGGTACAGCGGCAGCAGCGCGCCGAACAGCAGCGCCGGGCGGACGGGGCTGGCGGACATCCGGCGCAGCACGCCGCGTTCGCGGTAGGCGGCGAGCAGCGAGGGCAGGCCGTTGAGGCCGAGCAGCAGCAGGGTGAAGACGGCCAGGATCGGCGCGTACAGCTGGATGGTGCTCATGCCGTGCATGTCGGGCGAGGTCTTGCGCAGGGCCGGGACGGAGCCGAGGACGAGGAACAGCACGACGGGGAAGGCGAGGCCGAAGAAGGCGGTCAGCGGGTCGCGGAGGAACAGGCGGGCCTCGGCGACGGCCAGGCGGCGGACGGCGTGGGCGGTGTGGTTCACGGTGGTGGTCCCCTCGGGCGTGGTGATGGGCGCGGTGATGGCGGATCAGGCGTCGTGGCGGGTCAGGGCGAGGTAGGCGTCGTCCAGGCTGTGCTCGCGGATCCGCAGCCCGGTGACGACGATCCCCTCGCGGGCGAGCAGGCCGGTGACCTCGTCGGCGAAGTCCCCGACACCGGAGACCTCGACCCGGCCCTCCCGCTCCTCGACCCCGGTGACCCCCGGCAGGGCCGCCAGCCGGGCGGTGTCCAGCGGCCCGGTGGGGCGGAAGCCGAGCGTGCCGCCGGTGCCGGAGCGGGCGATCAGCTCCGCGGGGGTGCCGGTGGCGACGATCCGTCCGCCGTCGAGGACGGCGGCCCGGTCGCAGAGCGCCTCGACCTCGTCCATGAAGTGCGAGACCAGGACCACCGTCACGCCCTCGTCGCGGATCCGCCGGATCAGCTCCCAGGTGTCGCGGCGGCCCTGCGGGTCGAGCGCGGTGGTCAGCTCGTCCAGGAAGGCCACCTCGGGGTTGCCGATCAGGGCGAGGGCGATGAACAGCCGCTGGCGCTGGCCGCCGGAGAGCTTGTCGAACGGGGTCCGGCGCTGGTCGGCGAGCCCCCACTCGTCCAGCAGCTCGCGCCAGTCCCGGGGGTTCGGGTAGAGCGCGGCGTACAGTTCCAGCGCCTCGCCGACCCGCAGCGCGCCCTGCAACTGGGCCTGCTGGAGCTGGATGCCGATCCTCGGCCGCAGCCGGTGGGCGTCCTTCACCGGGTCCAGGCCGAGGACCCGGACCGTCCCCGCGTCGGCCCGGCGCAGGCCCTCGCAGCACTCCACGGCGGTCGTCTTGCCTGCGCCGTTCGGCCCCAGCAGGCCGAACACCTCGCCGCGCTCCACGCCGAAGGAGACCTCCTCCAGCACCTGGCGCCGCCCGTAGGCCTTGCGCAGCCCCGCCACCTCGATCACGGCCATCGCGCCGCTCCCTCCCGCTCGTCCCCGCTGGTCCGGCCGGTTCCTCCGGCCTGCAACGAGCTTCCCGCGCGGGGCCCCGGCCGCGGATCGACCGGACGGTCAGAGCTGCGGGCGGGCGCGGTGGACGGTGGATCAACCGATCGGTGGATGGGGCGCGGGCCCGGAACGCGGGAGGCCCGGCCGCCGTGTCGGCGACCGGGCCTGTCTTGCGGATCACACCGGGTGGGTCAGACCAATGCGACGTCGGAGTTGCGGGTGCTGATGGCCCGGCGCAGGGCGCGCGGGACGGGGCCCGCGGCGGGGGCCAGCTTGTCGATCCGGGTGCGGAACTCGCGGCTCTGGCGCCACGTCAGGACGGCTCCGAGCCGGGCGGCGTCGACCAGCGCGACCAGCGCGGCGTCCGCCGGGTCGACCCGGCTGAGCGGCGCCTTCAGCGCCGAACCCACCGATGCCACGAGCGACTTGCGCAGCCGCTGCTCCGGCAGGACGACCCGGGTGGACGGGAACAGTCCGAGCGTGCGGCGCTGTTCGAGCCGGATCCGCCCGGACGCCGCCAGCCCGTCCCGGACCACCCGCGCGGCGCGGGCCGCCGGGCCCTGGCGGCGGCCGACCCAGCTCTGCCAGCTGCGCCGCCGGCCCTGCCGGATCTGCTCCAGCATCGCGGCGGAGAGCGGGTCGAGGCCGTCGGCCGACGCGCCGTCGACGGCGGCCGGGTGCCGGCCGTCGTCGCGGATCAGCGCGCGCCGTAGGAGTTCGGCGAGCGCGGCGGCCCGCAGCACCAGGTCGAGCCTGGCGGTGGCGGTGAGCCGCTCGCGCTCGGGGTGGTAGGCGAGCAGGTAGAGCTTCTCCGGCAGGGTGATGGGCAGGTCCACGATGGACTCCAAGCAGATGGACGGTGGATGGGCCCGTTCATCCGGCGTCGGAACCGCCGGTCTCCGGGTTCTCCTTGGGCGGTCGGCCGCGCCGGGGAAGACGGGCCGCGTCGCCGGGCATCCGGCCCGCGTCGCTGAGGGCACGGCGAAGGAGGAACTCGATCTGCGCGTTGGCACTGCGCAGCTCGTCCGCGGCCCACCGGGCCAGTGCGTCGTGGACCGCCGGGTCCAGTCGCAGCAGGATCTTCTTCCGCTCCGTCGCCAACGCCGCGCCTTACTGGTAGAGGGAGCCCGTGTTCACGACGGGCTGGGCGCCCCGGTCGCCGCAGAGCACCACCAGGAGGTTGCTCACCATGGCGGCCTTGCGCTCCTCGTCCAGTTCGACGACGTCACGCTCGGCGAGCCGGTCCAGCGCCTCCTCGACCATACCGACGGCGCCCTCGACGATCAGCCGCCGTGCCGCGACCACGGCCCCGGCCTGCTGACGCTGGAGCATCACCTGGGCGACCTCGGGCGCGTAGGCGAGCCGGGTGATCCGGGACTCGACGACCCGCACCCCGGCCGAGACGACCCGGGCCGCGATCTCGGCGGAGAGCATCCGGCTGATCTCCTCCGCGCCGTCGCGCAGCGACAACTGGCCCTCGCGGTGGGCGTCGTACGGGTAGCTGCTGGCGATGTGCCGGACGGCGGTCTCGGTCTGGATGGCGACGAAGTCGCTGTAGTCGTCCACCTCGAACACGGCCTTGGCGGTGTCCTCGACCTGCCAGACCACCACGGCGGCCATCTCGATCGGGTTGCCGTCCGCATCGTTGACCTTGTTGGTCTCGGTCTCGTGGTTGCGGATCCGGGTGGATATCCGGCGGCGGCTGGTGAACGGGTTCAGCCAGGTCAGGCCCTCGGCACGGATGGTGCCGCGGTAGCGGCCGAGCAGCTGGACCACCCGCGCCTGGCCGGGCGAGACCACGGTCAGCCCGCACAGCAGCAGCAGTGCGCCCAGGACGGCCAGCGGCCCGGCGGTCAGCAGGGTGATCCCCAACGCCTTGGACCCGCCGGCCAGTTGGATGCCGCCGACGATGGTCGCCCCGATCCCCGCGAGCAGGCCGAGCAGCGTCCCTCCGAGCACCGGCAGCCCCGCGGCACCGGTGATGACCCGCTCGGTGATCTTGGGTGCCGGAAGGTCGAGGACGGGGCCGTCTTCGACGTCGACGGCAGAACGCGGTGTGGCCATGAGACCAGCTCCTCCAGCGAGTTTTTCCGATCCAGCTGTCAAAGTGATATCACTTTTTCCATGCACCACGCCAGGGGCTTGGCCGCATCCGCCAGGGAGACGACCCGGAGACGACCCCACCGCCAACTCCGGCCGACGATATGGCAGTTCGATACACGGCGTATTAAATACATGATGTATCGTTCCCGCGTGGCTCCATCGAAGACTGCTTCCACCGATTCCGGCCGGCCGCCTCGCCGACGTGCTCACACCCGCGCCCGGCTGCTCGACGCCGCCGGGCAGGTGCTGGTCGCGCGGGGGTACGCGAAGACCACCATCGAGGACGTGTGCGCGGCGGCCGGGTACACCCGGGGGGCCTTCTACTCCAATTTCGAGAGCAAGCAGGGCCTCGTCCTCGCGCTGTTCGACCGCCACTCCGCGCACCGGCTCGACCAGTTGGAGGGCCTGCTGAACCAACCGGCTCCGGGGGCGGCCCGACGGATCGGGGAACTGCTCCTGGCGGTCGACCCCGACGAACGGGGCTGGATCCTGCTCTTCCTGGAGTTCCGGCTCGACGCGGCCCGCAGCCCGGAGCTCAGCGCACAGCTCCACGAACACGACAAGGCCGTCACCGGGGCCCTCGCCCGCCTACTGGAGCGCAACGGCACGAGCGTCGACGCGCAGAACCTCGCCATGTTCCTGCTCGCCTCCCGCGAGGGCATCCTCGCCCGGACCGCCGCGGGCGGACCCGGCAGCGATGAAGCGTGGCGCGCCGCAGTCGACGTAGTCGCCGAACTGCTACCCACCCTGCTGCCCTCGCTGGAACAGGCACCCTGAGCAGCTCCGCCCACCCCTGCCGCCCGGTCAACTGAGAGGCGTCATGCCCGCAACCGCCCAGCCGGACCCACAGCGCTGGAAAGCGCTGTTATTCATCGGCATCGCCCAGTTGATGGTCGTGCTCGACACGACCATCGTGAACATCGCCCTGCCCTCGGCCCAGCACGACCTCGGCATCTCCGACGGCAACCGGCAATGGGTGATCACCGCCTACTCGCTGGCGTTCGGCAGCCTGCTGCTCTTCGGCGGCCGCATCGCCGACCTCACCGGCCGCAGACGCGCGTTCATCGTCGGCCTGCTCGGCTTCGCGGGCGCATCCGCGTTGGGCGGCCTCGCGGTCAACCCCGGGATGCTGCTCGCCTCCCGCGCCCTGCAGGGCGTGTTCGGCGCACTGCTCGCCCCGGCCGCGCTCTCGCTGCTCGCGGTCACCTTCACCGAACCCAAGGAGCGGGCAAAGGCATTCGGGATCTACGGCGCGATCTCCGGTGCCGGCGGGGCCGTCGGCCTGATCATGGGCGGTGCGCTGACCGAGTACCTGAACTGGCGCTGGGCGCTGTTCGTCAACATCCCGTTCGCCATCGTGGCCGTGTTCGGCGCCATCACCGTGGTACGCGAGCCGGCGGGCGCCCGCAACGGCGCCCGGCTGGACCTCCCCGGTGTCGTTCTCGCCACCACCGGCCTGCTGTCGCTGGTGTACGGGTTCACCCGCGCCGAATCCGACGGCTGGACCGCCCCCGTCACCGTCGCGCTCTTCATCACCTCGGTGGTCCTGCTCGGCGCGTTCGTCCTGGTCGAGAGCAAGGCCCCGGCCCCCCTGCTGCCGCTGCGGGTGGTGACCGAACGCAACCGGGGCGGCATCTACCTCTCCCTGGGGCTGGCCGTCATCGGCATGTTCGGGCTCTTCCTGTTCCTGACCTACTACCTGCAGGTCGTGAAGGGCTACACGCCGGTCCGCACCGGATTCGCCTTCCTGCCCATGATCGTCGGCATGGTGACCGGGTCGACGCAGATCGGCACCCGGCTGATGACCCGTCTGCCGCCTCGGCTCCTGATGGGTCCGGGCTTCCTGACCTCGGCCCTCGGCATCGCGCTGCTCACCCAGATCAAGGTCGACAGTTCGTACGTCGGTCTGATTCTGCCCGCGCAGGTGCTCCTCGGCCTCGGAATGGGCACGGCGTTCATGCCCGCCATGAGCCTGGCCACCCGCAGCGTGCAGCCGCAGGACGCCGGCGTGGCCTCCGCCATGGTCAGCACCTCCCAGCAGGTCGGCGGCTCCATCGGTACCGCCCTGCTGAACACCATCGCGGCCGGTGCCACCACCAACTGGCTCGCCGAGAAGGCCCGTTCCGGCGCCGACCCGGCCAAGCTGGCCAACGCGGCGGCCGTACACGGCTACGCCACCGCGATCTGGTGGGCTGTCGGCATCCTCGCCGTGGCCGCGACCGTCGCCTTCCTCCTCATCAACGCCAGGCAGCAGAACGGCGGTGCGGGATCCGGCGGCACCGGGGCCGGGAAGGCCGACGCCGTCCCGGCGGCGACCCCCCACTAGGACGTGTCCGGTCGCCGGAATGCGTGCGGAGCCGCCGGACCCCGTCCGGCGGCTCCGCACGCGTACCACCTCGCACACGCCTACCGGTTCGTGAGGACCGCCTTCATCACCGAACCGTCCGCCACGGCCGCGAGCGCGGCCCCGTGGTCGTACAGCGGGTAGGACGACACCAGGCTGCCCAGGTCGAAGCGGGCCGTGAGGGCGGGCAGCAGGCGTACGTACTCGACGAGGTGCGCGCCGGTGAACGCCCAGGATCCGACGACATCGAGCTGCCGGTACACGATCTGGTGCGGGTTGAGCAGGGTGTCACCTGCGTCCGTGTACTGGCCGATGACCAGGTAGGAGCCGCCCCGGCGGGCGAGGGTGAGGCCCTGCGCGACCGCCGCGGGCACGCCCGCACACTCGATCACGAGGTCGGCCCCGGTTCCTCCGGTTTCCGCGCGGACCCGGTCCAGGACTGCCTCGGCGTCGCCGGGCGCGGTGATGTCGAGGTGCACGTCGCCGATGCCTGCGGCGGCCGCGAGGGCCAGTCGGCTGTCCGGACCGCCCACCAGAATGACCTTGGCAGCCCCGGCAAGCCGGGCGAACGCGGCGGCCGCGAGGCCCACCGGGCCGCTGCCCTGGACCACGACCGTCTCGCCGAGGCGCACCGGCCTGCGCTCGTGGAGGGCGTGCACGACGGTCGGCCCCGCGCAGGCCAGGGACATGGCGGCGAGCGGGTCGATGCCGTCGTCCAGCTTCACGACGGTGGTGCCGGCCTGCAGCACGATGAACTCGGCCCAGGCGCCCGAGAGCTCGGGGCCGTCGGTGGTGGAGCGGTTGACCCCGTAGGTGCGGCGGTTCTCGCACAGGGTCGGCTCACGGTGCAGCCGACACGGGACGCAGGAGCCGCAGGCGATCGAGGAGGCCCACATCACGGTGTCGCCGGTTTGCAGTGCGGTTCCCGTGGCATCGTGTTCGGGGGCGCCTGGACCGAGCTCGTGGACGGTGCCGAGGCCTTCGTGGCCGAGGACCAACGGGGTGGGGATCGGCAGATGGCCCTGCTGGAGGTGGAGGTCGGTGCCGCAGATGCCGCCGTGGCGGCAGGCCACGAGCATCCCCCCGGCCGGGGCCGACGGGACCTCGTACTCCCGCAGCGCGAGCGGCCGGCCGAACTCCTCCAGGACGACGGCTTTCCCGCGCATCACGCCGACACCCCTTCGAGGACGTCGAGGAAAGGTGCGTCGAGGATGCGCAGGGGCCCGGTGTCCCGGCACACGACGTAGTCGGGGCGCGGCTCACCGGTCCAGCTCGGCAGGTTGGCGGTGTCGTTGTAGGTGGCGATGAGCAGTCGGCGTGGGAAGGGCGACATGTTGGGTGCGGAGCCGTGCACGATCTCGGGCGAGAAGAAGACGATGGAACCGGCCGGGCCCTTGGGGCTGACCATGCCACGCTCGGCGACCAGGGTGGAGAGCTGGTCAGGAGTCAGCGCGATGTCCTCCGGGTCCAGGTGCTGGGCGGACTTGGCCTCGGCCGTACGGCTGCCGCGCATCGGGCCGTGGCGGTGCGACCCGGACACGAAGATCATGGGGCCGTTGAACTCGTCGACGGCGTCGAGGAAGACACCGACGTTGACCTGAAGCGGGGCGGGCAACCGGTCGGCGAGGCGCCAGGCGACGTAGTCCTGGTGCCAGGACCACTTCTCGCCGCCGAACGCCGGCTTGGCGTTGATCTTGAGCTGGTACACGTACACGTCGTCCGTGAGCAGTTGCCGCACCGGCGCGAGCATCCGGGGGTCCCGGATCAGCCCGGCGTACTCGGGCTGCCGGTGGTGCGACGCGTACACCGCGCGCACCTCGTCCCGGGACTCCTCCCTGATCACCTGCGGACCGTGGACACGGCAGTCGCGCTGGAACGCGGCCCGAAGCCGTTCCACCTCCCGGTCGTCCAGCACGGACTCGACGAGGAGGAATCCGTCCTCGTGGTACCGGGTGATCTGTTCTTCGCTGAGATGCATGGATGTTCCTCCGTATGACGTGAGTGGCGGGTGCGGGGCGTGCCAGGCCGAGTGCTCAGGTCAGAACGGCCGGTCGCCGGCGATCGCGGTCCGGTCCACAACCCGGCGGTTCGGGTGGTAGTCCGAGGTGGCGTAGTGCTGCACGGCCCGGTTGTCCCAGAAGGCGATGGACTTCGCCTCCCAGCGGAAGCGCACCTGGTATTCGGGGTACTCCAGCTGGCGGAAGAGATAGGCCAGCAGCTCCTCGCTCTCGTCGGCCGGCAGGCCCGCGATGTGGGTGGTGAAGATCGACGTCAGGAACAGTGTCTTGCGCCCGGTCTTCGGGTGGGTGCGCACCAGCGGGTGTTCCACCGGCGGGTAGACCCCCTGGAAGTGCGCCCGCTGCTCGTCGGTCATCAACTCGCGGTAGTTGGCCGACGGGGTGAAGTCGTTGACCGTCTTCAGCCCGTCGATGCGCGCCTTCACCTCGTCCGGGAGGTTGTCGTACGCGGCGGCCGCATCCGTGAACAGGGTGTCGCCGCCGCCCCCTTCGGGCAGTTCCACCATGCGCAGGACGGCGCCGAGCGGGGGGCGCTCGATCCAGGGGAAGTCGTAGTGCCAGACGTTCTCGAAGCCGGGGTTCTGCTTGCCCTTCTCCAGTCGCACGACGTCCTCGCCGGTACCCGCCGGCAGGAACGGGTGCCCCTCGATCGCGCCCCATCGGGACGCGAAGGCTCGCTGCTGCTCAGCGGTGAGGTCCTGATCGCGGAAGAACAGCACCTTCCATTCGAGCAGGGCCCGGTCCAGCTCGCCGAACACCTCGTCGCTCACCGGGGTGCGCAGGTCGATGCCGTGGATCTCGGCGCCGATCAGCGGTCCCGACGGGCGTACCTCGAAGTGCTCGTACGGGCCGCCCTGCCTGCCCTCCACGAGCCTGCGCAGGAGCCGGGGGCCGTGATAGTCCGTCCGGCCCTCGATGCCGCGGCGGGCCAGCGACCGTACGTCTGCCAGCGCAGCGTCGACGCCCGGGTGCTCGGGGTGGGTCGGGGTGGTTGTCATGCGGTGGACCTCCTGGTCCTCGGGGCGCGGGTGCGCCGGGGTTGGTGGGGCCGTCGCCTCGGGGCGGGGCCGTTACGCGTCCGCGGGCCGCAGCCGCGCGGCGAGGACCGGCCCGATCTCCGCCAGGGCCGACGGCCTCATCATGCGGTGGTGGGTGGCCGGCACGTCGTGGGATTCGACCGAGCCGCCGATGTGGCCCGCCCAGGCCGCCGCGGTGCTGCGGCCCGGTTCGTACGGGTCGCCGGGGTCGGACTCCGCGGCTCGGAAGAACAGCAATCCGCCGTCGAATCTGCCGGGCCTGAACCCGGCCATCAGGTCGAGGTCGTTGCGGTAGACGTCGCGGAGCGCGGCCCGGGCCCGGTCGTCCCCGAGGAGGGAATCGTCGTCGCCGACCGACTGGAGCAGGGTGCGGTCGAACTCGTCCTCGCTGAAACTGGGCATGTCGGCCCGGAGCCGGTCGTCCACGGGATAGGAGTCCACCATCACGAGCAGGTCGACCACCTCGCCCTCGCGCTCCAGGAGGGTGGCCATGGCGTGGGCCACCAGCCCGCCGAAGGACCAGCCGAGTATCCGGTAGGGGCCCTCGGGGCGCACCGCACGGATCTGTGCCACGTAGTCGGCGGCCATGTCCTCGACGGTGGCCGGGAAGCCCGGCGTCTCACCGGGGCCGCGCCGCGCCTGGAGCGCGTACACGGGCTGGTCGGGGCCGAGGTGCGGCAGGAGCCCCGCGTACGGCCAGCCCATTCCGGCAGCCGGGTGGACGCAGAACAGCGGAGGCCGGGAGCCCTCCGCGCGCAACGGCAACAAGGACTGCGGCGCGGCGCCGGACGACGGGTCCGCGATCCGCCGTGCGAGCCCGGCCGGGCTCGGGGACTCGAACAGGGCGTGCACTTCCAGCGGCGTGCCGAGCGCGGCCCTGATCCGCGCGACGAGGCGGGCGGCGAGGAGGGAGTGCCCGCCGAGGTCGAAGAAGTTCTCGTCGACACCGACCGCGGGCACCTCCAGTACCTGGGCGAAGAGGCCGCACAGGACCCGCTCCTGCTCGGTGGCCGGTTCGCGGGCCGGTGCGCCGCCGGTGAGCCGGGGCTCGGGCAGCGCCCGGCGGTCCAGCTTTCCGTTCGGCGTGAGCGGAAGCTCCGCCAGCTCGACGACGGCCGAGGGCACCAGGTGGGCCGGCAACCTCGCCCGGACGAACTCGCGCACCGCGGCCGTGTCGCACCCCTGCGTCTGCGGTACGACGTATCCGACGAGCCGCCGGTCCCCGGGCCTGACCTCGTGGGCCACCACCTCGGCGTGGACGATACCGGGGCAGGCGGCGAGGGCCGACCTGATCTCTCCGGGCTCGATCCGGAATCCACGGATCTTGATCTGGTCGTCGGACCGACCGTGGTACTCCAGCTGCCCGTCGGGCAGCCAGCGGGCCACGTCCCCGGTCCGGTACATCCGGCTTCCCGGCGGCCCGTACGGGTCGGCGACGAACCGTACGGCGGTGAGTCCGGGGCGGTTCAGGTAGCCCCGGGCCACCCCGGCCCCGGCGAGGTACAGCTCTCCGCGCACCCCCTCCGGAGTCAGGCCCAGGCCGGCGTCCAGGACGTACGCCCTGATGTTGGGGATCGGCCGACCGATCGGGGCGGCGGGCGGCCACGCGTCGACGTCCGCCGCCAGGGTGTGGGCCGTCACCAGATGGGTCTCGCTCGGGCCGTAGTGATTGTGCAGCCGACGCCCGGCGCGGCTCCGCACGAACTCGCGTACCTGGCGGCTCGGGGTGAGCGCCTCACCGCCCTGCGCCAGGACCCGCAGCGACGGGATGCTCCACCCCTGGTCGAGGGCCGCCTCGCACAGCGCCTCCAAGACGAGGTTGGGGGCGAAGAGCTCGTTCACGCGCTCCGCGTCAAGCCAGGCGGCGAGCAGCTTGGGGTCGCGCCGGACCTCGTCGGCCGGCACCACCAGGGTCTTGCCGAACAGCACCGCGGACAGGATCTCCTGCACGGACACGTCGAAACTGAGCGCGGTGAACTGGGCGACCCTGGCCCCGGCGGCCGAGGGGAAGGCCTCGTCGTGCCACGACAGGAGGTTGACCATCGCCCGCCCGGGCATCACCACGCCCTTGGGCCGGCCGGTGGTGCCAGAGGTGTAGATGACGTACACGGGATGCGCCGGGTCGAGCCGGCCCAGCCGCTGCTCGTCGTCGATCTCCGTGCCGGCCAACTGATCCAGCTCGCCCAGGGTGCCGGAGTCGTCGAGGATCAGCCGGGGGGCGTCCGTGTGCGGCAGCCGCCGGGCCGTGTCCACAGTGGTCAGCACGACGGCGGGCACGGTGTCGCTCAGCATGAACGACAGCCTCTCGGCAGGATATTCGGGATCAACGGGGAGATAGCAGCCGCCCGCTTTGAGGACGGCGAGGACGGCAACGGCGAGAAGGGCCGAACGGGGCAACGCGACGGCGACGATCCGCTCGGGCCCGACACCCCGCGAGATGAGGAGCCGGGCGAGCCGGTTCGAGGCGGTATCCAGCTCCCGATAGGTCAGCGTGGTCTCCGCCGAGACCACGGCCGGCAGGTACGGGGTGTCCTCGGCCTGCCGGGCGAACAGCTCCGTGAGGCCGGCTTCCGGGTACTTGTGCTCGGGGCCGCCGAGCTCGGTGAGCAACCGGATCCGCTCACCCTCGGTGAGCAGATCGACGGAGCCGACCCGCATGTCCCGGTCCGTGCTGAAGGCACGCAGGAAGCGCAGGAAGCGCGCGTGGTGTGCGGCCAGCTCGTCGGCTTCGTAGCGGGCCGAGTTGGCGACCAGATCGATGCGCAACCCCAGGCCGTCCGAGCGGTCGAAGGCCGTGAACGACAGGTCCTCGACGATCCCCTGGGTCAGGTGGTGGGCAATGGCGGGCCGACCGGCGAAGTGCAGGTCGTAGTCGAAGGCCATGATGTTGACCATGGGACCGGTCCGGTAGCGCCCCGTGTCCGGCAGGCCGAGGTCGCGCCCCAGGCGCTCACCCCGGTGACGCTGATGTCGGATCATCTCCCGGAATCCACCGGCGACTTCACGGATGAGCTCGTGCAGCGTGAGGTCCGGGCGGACCGTGACGCGCAGGGGCAGGGCGTTGGAGTACATCCCCGGAGTGGTGCGCGCCGCGGCATCGGTGCGGGCGGCCATCGGCAGGCTCAGGATGACGTCCTGTGCGCCGGCGAGCCGGTGGACCTGGGCGGCCGCGGCGGCGATCACCAGCACGGACCAGTGGGTGCGGGCCGAGCGGGCGGCGGCCTTGAGCTGCTCGGTCTCGGCTACGGAGAGGCTGCCGGTGTGACTGGTCTGCCCCTGCGCGGCGGGCCCGCCTGGCGGTTGGGAGGCGAGGGTGGCGACTTCCGGTCCGTCCGCGAACCGGGTCGTCCAGTACGCCCGGTCCACCGCGCCCCGGTCGGAGGCCTGGTAGTCCGCGTCGTCCGCCAGCATCTCCCGGATGGCCCCGAACCGGCTGGCCGGCAGGGGGAGTCCCGCGGTCATGGCGGCGTAGAGCTCGGACACCCGTTGGGCGATCAGGGCTCCCGTGTGCCCGTCCGCGACCGCGTGGTGGGCGCTGAGGTACCAGAAGCTGCGATCCGGCCCCAGGCTGAGCAGCGCGTAGGAGAAGAGCGGCCCTCGGGAAAGGTCCATCCGGCGGGACAGGTCGGCCCGCATCCAGGCCAGCGCGGCGGCCTCGGGGTCCGGTTCGCCACAGACGTCGAGGACCGGAAACTCCCAGTCGGAGAAGGGGGTCACGCACTGCCGGGGCTCACCGTCCTCCTCGACGAACAGGGCGTGCATCGGGACGGCCTCCGCGACGGCCTGCCGCATCGCCGTTTCGAAGACCCGCCGGTCGATGGCCCCGTGGAGTTCCAGGTACTCACCGACGCGTTGTTGTGGAGCGGTCGGATCGACCTGTTCGGCCAGCCACATCTCACGCTGGGCCGTTGACACGGGAAGGCGCATATCGCCGGATCCGGACCCTGACACTTCTCTCACACTCCTCATGGTGCGCACCGGCCGGCGGATTCCCGCCGAACACAAGGACGGAATGTGGAGGACACACGGAAAATCCGGGAAGCAACGGGAAGCAAATCGCATCATCGCGATCCCGACCGGACAAACCGGCTCCGCCTGACTCCACTGCGAGAAGAATGCTAGACGCGGGCGCTAAACCTCCACATGCACGCCACTTGCATTTCACTCCACTAAAGCGCCCCTTAATCCCGCCGGATCTCATTCTTCAGGATGACTGAAATCCTCTGATCCGGCTTTAGATTCGCGCTCTATGAACAATCCAGCGCCTCCCCGCCCGGGTCCGGCCACGAGTCGTCGCCCGGCAGCGCACACCCTTCGCAACCTGGCCACCCCAGCGTCCCGGCCGCGCGTCCCCGCCCTCGCCGCGTACGCCTGCCTGTTGATCGGGCTGATCGACCTCGCGGCCGCCGTCTTCCCCGGCTTCCGCCACAGTCGGGTGCGCCTGCTGGCCGGTCAACTGCCCGGTGGCACCACCACGGTGACCGCGGTCGGCTCGCTGATGGTCGGCGTGCTGCTCGTACTGCTGGCGCACGCGCTGCGCCGCCGCAAGCGGCGGGCCTGGCGGGCGGTGGTCGTGCTGCTCCCGGTGGGTGGGCTGCTGCACCTCCTGCGGTGGCACACCACCGCCACCGGTGTGGTGTCGTTCGCGCTGCTCCTGGTGATGCTGCTGTACCGGCGGGAGTTCTACGCGCTGTCCGACCCGCGCACCCGTTGGCGAGCGCTGCTGAGCTTCATCACGGTGGGCGGCGTCTCCCTCGCACTGGGGCTGCTGATCACCAATGTGCACCCGGATTACGAGGCCGGCTCGCCCTCACTGGAGGAGCGGCTGCAGCACACCGCGTACGGGCTCGTCGGAGTCGAGGGGCCGGTGCGTTACACCTCGGACCGGGTCGCGGACCTGGTCGGCTACTCACTCGGCGCGCTCGGTCTGATCACCCTGCTGACCACTTCCTACCTGTTCCTGCGGCCCGAGAAACCGCTGGCGGAGCTCTCCGCGGACGACGAGGCCCGGGTACGTGAGCTGCTCGAACGGCACGGGGCGCGCGACTCGCTGGGGTACTTCGCGCTGCGGCGTGACAAGAGCGTCCTGCTCTCGCCGACCGGCAAGGCCGCCATCGCCTACCGCGTCGAGTCCGGTGTGATGCTCGCCTCCGGCGACCCCATCGGCGACGTCGAGGCCTGGCCCGGAGCGATCAAAGCGTTCATGGACGAGGCCAGGCGGCACGCCTGGGTGCCCGCCGTGATCGGGTGCGGCGAAACCGGCGGCGAGGTGTGGACGCGCGAAGCGGGACTGGACGCTCTGGAGTTGGGTGATGAAGCGGTTGTGCACACGGCCGACTTCTCACTGAGCGGTCGGGTCATGCGCAATGTGCGCCAGATGGTCAAACGCGTCGAGCGCAACGGCTACTCCTGCAAGGTCCGCCGGGTCTGCGATCTCGACGACGCGGAGCGGGCGCGGATCGCGGCCGCAGCGGCCCGCTGGCGCGGCACCGACATCGAGCGAGGTTTCTCCACCGCCCTCGGCCGCTTCGGCGACGCGGAGGACACCGGCTGCGTGGTGGTCACCGCACACCAGTCCCCGGACGCCGAATCGGGCGAGGCGGGCGGGAAGCCGGATGCCGACGACCTCGCAGCCGTACTGCACTTCGTGCCCTGGGGCCCCGACGGAATCTCGCTGGAATTGATGCGCCGGGACCGCGCCGCCGACCCCGGCCTCAACGAGCTGCTGATCGTCGCCGTTCTGCAGGCGGCGCCTGCACTCGGGATACGCCGGGTCTCGCTCAACTTCGCGATGTTCCGCTCAGCCCTGGCCCGGGGAGAACGGCTCGGCGCGGGACCGGTGTTGCGGGCCTGGCGAGGGCTGCTCGTACTGCTCTCGCGCTGGTTCCAGATCGAGTCGCTGTACAAGTTCAACGCGAAGTTCCAGCCGGAGTGGGTGCCGCGCTTCCTGGTCTTCCCGCACACCCGCGATCTGCCGCGGATCGGTCTCGCGGCGATGCAGGCGGAGGCCTTCATCACCCTCGGCCGGCCCCGGTGGGGCCGCAAGCCGCTGCGGCAGGGGATCGCGGGGGCGGAAGCCGGCACGACTCGCCCGGCCCCCCGAGCGGAGCGCGTCGCGGGACCGGACGAGTCATAGGGATGCGGCTAGCCCGTTCAGCAGGCGAGATGGGCGAGTGTGTGCTCTTCGAGGCCGGCGTCCCGCGCCAAGACCGACTGCTGCAACTGCCTCAGCCTGGGCCCCGGTTCGATGCCGATCTCGTCGATGAGGACGCGCCGGATGCGGTTGTAGATCATGAGGGCTTCGGCCGGTCGGCCACTGCGGTACAGCGCAAGCATGAGAAGACCGTGGAAGGTCTCCCGCATCGGCTGTTCGTCGATCAACCCGTAGAGCTCGCCGACCAGCGGCTTGTGCCGTCCCAGGAGCAGTTCCGTCTCGGCCCGCTCCTCCAGCGCGGCCGACCGCTTCTCGTCCAGCTGGTGACCCAGGCTCTGCAATGCCGGAACCGTGGACAGGTCCGCCAGTGCCGGGCCGGTCCACAGCCCGAGCGCCTGGGAGAGCAGCAGCGAGGCCTCCTCCAGCCGGCCCGCCGCCCGCAGCTCCCCGGCACGCAGGCACAGCGATTCGAAGCTGTGCAGGTCCAGGGTGAGCGGGGCGAGTTCCATCATGTAGCCGGGCGGCCTGGTCAGCAGCCCGGACACGTCGAAGCCCGCACCCACCAGATGCTTGCGGAGCCGGGAGACGTACACCTGCAGGGCGGTGGACGCGGTGCGCGGCGGCGTCCCCGACCATAGGGCGTCGATGAGCTGCGGCGCGGACAGTGGGCGGCCGTCGTTCAGGCACAACAGCGCCAGCAAGGCCCGGAGCTTCAACGCCCGCGGAGTGCGCGGCGTCCCACCGTCCGTCTCCACTGCAAGTGCTCCGAGAACGCGAAAGTACACGGTTCTTCTCATCCCCCCGGTCAGAAGACCCGGAATCCTCAGAACCGATGGTCCGGTGAGTCCGGGCATGGTGTGTGAAGAAAGCACAAGTCGCGCCGACAGCCCCTGGCACGGGTTGGCGACTGCACACCTTCACGCATGCGTCCCTCGCCGGCGCGCCCGAATTGCGATGGCGACCCGACGACACCGGGCCACCTGGATTCCCCCCAAGCCGGCCCGGCCTGGTATGCGCCGGGTCACGAATTCAGGACCCTATCACGCGCCTGATGGGCAACCCCCGCCGCTGCGAGAGGAACTCCGGACCGCCGGTTCGGATGCAAAGATTCCGCCTGAATCTATGACCGACGGGCGATTTTCGGGCAATAGTCGAACCACCCTCGCCCGGCTAAGACCCACTGGTCGGAAGCCCTCTCGGATCGAAGAATCAGACATACTGCCAGATTTCAGGATGGCGCTCATAAATAAAGGAATTCCATGGATTCGAGGTTCACCTGAGAGTCCACGCCCGGACCTGGAGCCGGCCGGCTCCCCCGACGGAAACTCAAGACGGTCCTGATCGCGCCCATCCATCACAGCCCCCTCCACAGGCGGGCAACGGCGCGGCTTGGCTGCGCCCGGTGGACGGGCGGCACCACTCGGCCGGGACGCTGCCGACAGCCCGGGGGCGAACCCCTAGCCGTGTCCACTGGCGGGTGAATCCCGGCGCGCCGAGCCCTGAGCGGCTGGCCGATGCTCTACAGTTCCGACCGGAACTGGAGCCGTTCTGCCAGATCAAGCCACTGTTTTGTCTGATGATCGATCCAACGATCGATCAGTGGCTGAGGTGGGGCGGGTGGGACTCGAACCCACGACCAAGGGATTATGAGTCCCCTGCTCTAACCGGCTGAGCTACCGCCCCGGTTCGCCGCGTGCGCCGGTCGTCGACCACGGCAGCAGCAGACGGCCCCGAAAGGACGTCCCGGGCAGCATAGCCGGTCGATCACCCGTGGTGCGCGCCGGGGGCGCGCACGGGTGCGCACAGGCGTGCGCCTGTCCTGGTTGCGCAGTTCGGGTGGCGCCCGGACGGCCCCACGGGCAGCCTGGACGGATGACGACACGTGGGACGGGAGCCGCCGCCGGGGCGCTCGCGGTGCTGCTGGCCGCGGCGGGCTGCACCACCTCGGCCGGGCCCGGCGGGGGCGCGCCGACGGTCAGCTCGGCTCCGGCCACCCCCTCCACCCGCCCCTCCGCCCGCCCCTCCGGATCCGCCTCGGCCTCCGGCGGCGGCCACGGCTGGAGCCGGCAGCGGCTCAGGGGCGCCGTCGCCAGGCACACCGGGGTCACCCGCACCGCCAGGCCCACCGTGCTCAACGGCCTGGTCGGCGCCGTCTTCACCCGCAACGCGGACGGCGACCACTTCTGCACCGCCAGCGTCGTCGACAGCGCCGGGCTCAACCTCATCGTCACCGCCGCGCACTGCGTCTGGGACCCCCAACTCGGCCAGCGCAGCGACCTCGTCTTCGTCCCCGGCTACCGCAACGGCGACACCCCCAGCGGCGTCTGGCCGCTGATCGCCGTCACCGTCGACGACGGCTGGAAGGACCACGCCGACCCGGACGTGGACGTCGCCTTCGCGGTCGTCCAGGCCCAGAACGGGCAGCAGGTGCAGCAGGTGCTCGGCGCCAACAAGCTGGGCGTCGGCCTCGGCTACCAGCTGCCCGTGCGGATCACCGGCTACCCCGGCACCAGCGACGTCCCGATCACCTGCGCCAACACCACCACCGAGCAGAGCTCCACCCAGCTGCGGATCGACTGCCCCGACTACACCGGCGGCACCAGCGGCAGCCCCTGGGTGACCGACTTCGACCCGAGCACCAGGACCGGCACCGTGGTCGGCGTGATCGGCGGCTACCAGCAGGGCGGCGACAGCCCGGACACCTCGTACAGCAGCTACTTCGGCGACCGCGTCCAGGCGCTCTACGACCGGGCCACCGGCTGACCGGAGGGGCGGCAGTGGCGCCGCCGGGCACGGCCTGATAGATCTTCCTCTCGAACGGCGGAACGCACGAACCCGGTGCCCGCCCCGAGGAACGAGACGGAGCCCCGATGGCCCCCCGCCCGGCACGGCCCCCGCGCGCCGCACGGACGGTCGCGCTGGCGGCCCTGCTGCTCGCCGCCGGAACC
Organism: Kitasatospora sp. NPDC059812; assembly: GCF_042732075.1. NCBI lineage: Bacteria > Bacillati > Actinomycetota > Actinomycetes > Kitasatosporales > Streptomycetaceae > Kitasatospora > Kitasatospora sp. NPDC059812. The sequence continues at coordinate 22,638 of NZ_JBHWIO010000070.1, read as the reverse complement.
GCGTGCGACGGCGGCGAGCAGGACCAGGCGCCCGCCGCCGAGGTCGCGCAGCAGAGCAGCACCCGCGACCGGATCGGCACCCTCTCGGTCCGGACGGCGCAGGGCCCCCGGGCCTGCACGGCGAGCGTCGTCCGCAGCCCCAGGCACAACCTGCTGGTCACCGCGGCGCACTGCGTGCAGAACCGCCGGATCGGCCTGCTGGACGGCCTGGTGTTCACCCCCGGCTACCGCAACGGCTTCATCCCGTACGGCAGTTGGCCGGTGAAGTCGATCACCGTCGACCCGCGCTGGGCGGACGACGACGACCCCGAGTACGACGTGGCCTTCGTCACCGTGGGCACGGTCGGCGGCAAGCAGGTCGAGGACGCCGTCGGCGGCAACCCGATCGCCACCGGCCAGGGCTTCGGGCTGGCCGTCTCGGTGACCGGCTACCCGAACGAGCGCGACGAGCCGATCACCTGCGCGGCCAGGACCCGCTCGCAGAGCCCGACCCAGGAGCGCTTCGACTGCGACGGCTACACCGACGGCACCAGCGGCAGCCCGTGGGTGACGGACAGCGGCACGGTCGTCGGCGTGATCGGCGGCTACCAGGAGGGCGGCGAGACGGCCGGCACCTCCTACAGCGTCACCTTCGACCAGCGGGTCTCCGCGCTCTACCGGGAAGCGACCGCCTGAGCCCGGGAGACGACCACCCGAACCCGGGCGGCGACCGTCTGAGCCCCAGAGGCGACCACCCGAGCCGCCCGGCCGTCGCGAGGTGACGAACGCCGCGACGTGACGAAGACAACACGAAGGCCCCCCGGTCATCCGAGGGGCCTTCGCTCTGAGCAGTCACCGGGCGGACCCGATGAAGCTCCCGCATTTGGACTCGAACCAAAAACCTGCCGGTTAACAGCCGGCTGCTCTGCCAATTGAGCTATGCGGGATCGCGGTACCGAACTTCCGTACCACGGACGGGAGGAGGCCTCTTGCAAGACCTCTCCCGAGCTCCCCCAATTGGACTCGAACCAATAACCTGCCGATTAACAGTCGGCTGCTCTGCCAATTGAGCTATGGGGGATCGGCTTCCGCCTCGGCCCCCGGTTCCCCGGGCTCCTCGGCGCTCGCTGCGGGACATACATTAGCGCACTCGGGGGGGTGGTCCGCCAATCGCTTTCGCCGGACCGCTCCCCGGACCGCCCCCGGGCTCCCGCCCGGCGTGCCCGGCGCGCGCCCGGCACGGCCCCCGGGGATGCTGGGGGGCACGGACGGTTCGCCGTCCCGACGGACGGGTAGGGCAATGCGGCAGAAGGCCGCCAGGAGAGGGTGGATCCGATCATGTGGAAGCTGTCGTTGGCCGCGGGGTTCGCGGCCGGCTACGTCCTGGGCTCCCGGGCCGGGCGCCGGCGCTACGACCAGATCACGAAGGTCACCCGGAAGATCGCCCAGAACCCCACGGTGCAGGGCGCGGCCGACCGAGCCAGGCAGCAGGCCGGCGCGGTCGCCGGGAAGGCCGCCGGCGCCGTCGCGGACAAGGTCGGCGACCGGCTACCGAACGCCGTCACCGACCGGGTGCCGTACTTCAACCGTTCCCGGGCCGAGGACGACGGCTGGGGTACCTTCCGCCCGTGACGGGACGGTGACGCCAGGGTGTACCAGGGCCCTGCGTCCGGTCCCGAACGGGCAACACCTCACCCGGCCCGGACGCGTCCCGGGCCGGGCTGAGGCATGATCTCGACATGGCCATCGTCGCGGGGATAGACAGCTCGACCAACCGCACCCGGATCGTCGCGTGCGACGCCGACACCGGCGCCGTCCTGCGCTCCGGCAAGGCGCCGCACCCCGTCCCCGAGGACCCGGACACCCGCCCCGGCGAGACCGACCCGCAGCTCTGGCTGCACTCGCTCGGCGACGCCGCCGCCGGCGGCCTGCTGGAGGGCGTCCGGGCCATCGGCGTCAGCGCACAGCAGCACGGCATGATCGGCCTGGACGCGGGCGGCGTGCTGGTCCGGCCGGCGATCCTCTGGAACGACCCGCGCTCCAGCGGCGCCGCCGCCAAGCTGCTGGACGCGCTCGGCGGCCCGGCCGCCTGGACCGCCGCGATCGGCGCCGTCCCCAGCCCGACCTACACCATCGCCAAGCTGCGCTGGCTGGCCGAGTTCGAGCCGGCCAACGCCCGCCGGGTGGCCGAGGTCCTGCTGCCGCACGACTGGCTGGTCTGGCAGCTCCTCGGCCACCCCAGGCGCCGCACCACCGACCGGGGCGACGCCTCCGGCACCGGCTACTGGTCCCCGATCACCGGCGAGTACCGCCAGGACCTGGTCGAGCTGGCGCTCGGCCACGAGCTGCGGCTGCCCGAGGTGCTCGGCCCCGCCGAACCCGCCGGGCACACCCCCGAAGGCCTGCTGATCTCGGCCGGCACCGGCGACAACATGGCCGCCGCGCTCGGCCTCGGGCTGCGCCCCGGCGACGCGGTGGTCTCGCTCGGCAGCGCCGGAACGATCTTCGCCGTGCACGACCAGGCCGTGGTGGACGCCACCGGGCTGATCTCCTCCTTCGCCGACGCCGCCGGCCGCCACCTCCCGATGGTCGCCACCCTCAACGCCGCCCAGGTGCTCCGCGCCACCGCCGCCATGCTCGGCCGGGACCTGGACGGCCTGAGCGACCTCGCCCTGCACTCCTCCCCCGGCGCATACGGGCTGGTGCTCCTTCCCTACCTGGACGGCGAGCGGACGCCGGCCCTCCCGCACGCGGCCGGCACCCTGACCGGCCTGCGGGCCGAGTCGATGACGCCGCAGCACCTGGCCCGGGCCGCCGTCGAGGGCATGCTGTGCAACATCGCGGACGCCCTCGACGTGCTGCGCGCCCAGGGCGTCGCGGTGCGGCGGGTGTTCCTGCTCGGCGCGGCCGGACGGCTGCCCGCCGTCCGGCACATCGCCCCGCCGCTGTTCGGCGTCCCGGTCGTGGTGCCGCCGCCGGGCGCCCACGCCGCCCGCGGGGCCGCCCGGCAGGCCGCCTGGGCGCTGGCCGGCACCCCGGAGCCGCCGGAGTGGGAGCTGCCGGACGCCGAGACCGTCGAGCCGGACGGGGAGCAGGACCTGGCGATCGGCTCGGCGGTGCGCCAGCAGTACCGCGCCGCCCGCGAACAGGTCCACCCGGAGACGGCGGCCTGAACCCGGCTGCGGCGGCCTGGAGGCGGCCCGCGGCGGCCTCACCGGCCGGGGACGGCAGCGCCCGACCCCGACCCCGACCCCGGCCGGTGAAGATGCGTCACCCGGCGGCCGGTGGCAGCGTGGGACGGGACACGGCCACCGACATGAAGGGCGGCAGGACTCCATGGCGCTGCACAAGGGGGCCCGCAACGACCGCCGGCTGAGCATCGGGCCGCTCGTGGGCGCCGCCGACCCGCTGGGCTCGATGAAGCTGGCACCGCCGCTGCACCGGCTCGGCGAGGGGCCCGTCACGGCCGACACCGCGTACCAGCTGATCCACGACGAGCTGATGCTGGACGGCAACGCCCGGCTCAACCTGGCGACCTTCGTCACCACCTCGATGGAGGCGCAGGCCGCCCGGCTGATGACCGAGTGCCTGGACAAGAACATGATCGACAAGGACGAGTACCCGCAGACCGCCGAACTGGAGCGGCGCTGCGTGGCGATCCTCGCCGACCTCTGGCACGCCCCCGACCCGGACGCCACGGTCGGCTGCTCCACCACCGGCTCCAGCGAGGCCTGCATGCTGGCCGGCATGGCGCTCAAGCGCCGCTGGATGCACCGCAACGCCGAGCGCTACGCGGCCGGGGCCCGGCCCAACCTGGTGATGGGCGTCAACGTGCAGGTGTGCTGGGAGAAGTTCTGCACCTTCTGGGAGGTCGAGGCCCGCACCGCGCCCATGGAGGGCGGGCGCTTCCACCTCGACGCCGAGCACGCGGTCGCGCTGTGCGACGAGGACACCATCGGCGTGGTCGGCATCCTCGGTTCCACCTTCGACGGCTCCTACGAGCCGATCGCGGAGATCTGCGCGGCCCTGGACGACCTCCAGCAGCGCACCGGCCTCGACGTCCCGGTGCACGTGGACGGCGCCTCCGGCGGGATGGTGGCGCCCTTCCTCGACCCCGGGGTGGTCTGGGACTTCCGGCTCCCCCGGGTCGCCTCGATCAACAGCTCCGGGCACAAGTACGGCCTGGTCTACCCCGGCGTCGGCTGGGCCCTGTGGCGCGACCAGGAGGCACTGCCGGAGGAACTGGTCTTCCGGGTCAACTACCTCGGCGGCGAGATGCCGACCTTCGCGCTCAACTTCTCCCGCCCCGGCGCCGAGGTCGTCGCGCAGTACTACATCTTCCTGCGGCTCGGCCGGGACGGCCTCCGGGCCGTCCAGGGCGCCTGCCGCGAGGTCGCCACCCACCTGTCCGGGGCGATCGAGCACATGGGCGGCTTCCGGCTGCTGACCCGCGGCGACCAGTTGCCGGTCTTCGCCTTCACCACCGCCGACGACGAGCCGTTCGACGTGTTCGACGTCTCGCGGCGGCTGCGCGAGCGCGGCTGGCAGGTGCCCGCGTACACGTTCCCCGAGAACCGGACGGACCTGTCGGTGCTCCGGGTGGTCTGCCGCAACGGCTTCTCGCTGGACCTCGCCGACCTGCTGCTGGCCGACCTCTCCCGGCTGCTGCCGGAACTGCGGCGCCAGCCCGGACCGCTCAAGGAACTCGGGGTGCCGGCCCGGTCGGGCTTCCACCACTAGGTCCTGGGTCCGCCGGGGCGTGAACACGGCGGGGCGTGATCACGGCGGGGAGGGCGCTGCGAAGCGCCCTCCCCACCGTGCGTCCCGGACGAACCGGGGCAGCCTCCCCCCGCGAGGCTGCCCCGGCCGGTGGGGGAATCGGGACGTGCTGCCGGAGCGGGGACCGGTGACCGGTCCGCGTCCGAACGACGCCGTCGGGCGGCGAACCGCGCCGACCAGAGAACTGTGCACGACGGACACGTGCACATGCGAGCGTTCCCGGGGGTTGTGAGACACTTCCGTCCGTCTCAGCGCCATGACCTGGGGTTTGGGACGCCGGACCGGTGAGTTTGGAGAAGCGGAGACACCCGAACGGCCCGGGCCGGAGCCCGTTCCGCTCTCCCCGTCCCCCCGTTCCCGTCTCGCATCGTTGGAAGGCCCCATGGGTTCCGCCTGGAAGAACCTGCCCGAAGAGCTGTCCGGACCCGCCCGGCTCCTGGCCGAGGAGCTCCGGGCCATCAAGGACGCCGCCGGACTCTCGCTGTCCGAGCTCGCCGCCCGGACGCACTACAGCCGGGCCTCCTGGGAGCGCTGGCTGAACGGCAAGCGGGTCATCACCGGGCAGGCACTGGAGGCGCTGACCAGGGCGGTGGACTGCGACGGGCCGGCCCTGCGGGCGCTGCGGGAGCAGGCCGTGGCGGGGCCCGAGGAGGACGGCGAGCCCGGCGCCCCGGAGGAGCCCGCCGCGCAGGCGGCCCCCGAGCAGCCCCGGGCGGCGCAGCCCCCGACAGACCGGACCGGCGCGCCCGCCACACCCGCTGCCTCCGACGTACCCGATGTGACCGACGTACCCGATGTGACCGATGCGACCGTCGCACCCGGCGAGCCCGGCGGCGCCGTGACGGCACCCGTGACGTGGTGGCGGCGCCCGGCGACGCTGCTGACCGGCGCCGCCCTGCTGGTGGCCCTGCTGGTGCTGGTCGGCCTGCGGGCCACCCGGCACCAGGAGCAGCCCCAGACCGTCGCCGAGCCCGTCCCGACCGCCACCGCGGCCAAGCCCGTCCCGGGCGCTCCCGTCTGCCAGGCCGTCGGCTGCGCGCACAAGGACCCCAAGGCCACCGGCTGCGGCAAGGACGCCCGGACCCTGCAGACCGACGTCATCGGCAAGGTCGTCGTCTACCTCCGGTACAGCCAGACCTGCCAGGCGGCCTGGGCGGCGATCACCGAGGGCGAGCCGAACGACTACGCGACCATCACCGACGACTCCGGCCAGAGCGAGACGGCGCTCATCCACTGGGGCTACGACAACTACTCGTCGATGCTGGACGCGGCCGACCCGGCCGTCACCTTCCAGGTCTGCGGGTACCAGCCGGCCGGGCACGTCTGCACCTCGCCCGTCTCCGGCCTGGCCGCCGTGGTGGCCTCCACCCCGATCCCGATCGGCCCCGCCTCGCCGCCCCCGGGCACCAGCCCGGACGCGGCGGCCACCGACCCGCCCTCCCCGGCACAGCCGACCGACACACAGCCCGCCACCGCGCAGCCCTCCCCAGGCCGGTCCTAGGGTCCCCAGCTGGTCCCGGCCGGGGACCGGCGGGCCGCTCAGTCGAGATACCCGCGCAGCTGCGCCGCGAAGGCGTGGTCGCGGAGCTTGATCAGCGTCTTCGACTCGATCTGGCGGATCCGCTCCCGGGTCACGCCGAACACCGTGCCGATCTCCTCCAGCGTGCGCGGGCGGCCGTCGTCCAGCCCGTAGCGGAGCTGGACGACCTGGCGCTCCCGCTCGCCCAGGGTGGCCAGGACGGCGTCCAGGTGCTGGCGCAGCAGCAGGAAGGTGGCGGACTCCGCGGGTGAGGCGGCGTCGGCGTCCTCGATCAGGTCGCCGAGCGCGACGTCGTCCTCCTCGCCGACCGGGGTGTGCAGCGAGATCGGCTCCTGAGCCAGCCGGAGCAGCTCACGCACCCGCTCCTCGGTCAGCTCCAGGGCGGCGGCGATCCCGGCCGGGGTCGGTTCCAGCCCGCGCTCCTGCAGCAGGGCGCGCTGCACCCGGATCACCCGGTTGATCAGCTCGACCACGTGCACCGGCACCCGGATCGTCCGGGCCTGGTCGGCCAGCGCCCGGCTCATCGCCTGCCGGATCCACCAGGTCGCGTACGTGGAGAACTTGTAGCCGCGGGCGTAGTCGAACTTCTCCACCGCCCGGATCAGGCCCAGGTTGCCCTCCTGGATCAGGTCCAGCAGGGTCAGTCCGCGGCCGACGTAGCGTTTGGCGACGGACACCACGAGCCTCAGGTTCGCCTCGATCAGCCGGCGTTTGGCGATCCGGCCGCGCACCACCAGGGTGTCCAGTTCGCGGGCCGGCGGGTCGGACGGCGGGGGGTCGCCGTTCAGCCGCTCCTCGGCGAACAGGCCGGCCTCGACCCGGCGGGCCAGCTCCACCTCCTCGGCGGCGGTGAGCAGGCGGACCCGGCCGATCTCGCGCAGGTACTGGCGGAGCAGGTCCGGCGCCGGGCCGGCGTCGCCCTCGGCCTGCGGGCGGGGCTCCTCCTCGTCCCCGTCGCCGGGCTCCGGGTTCTCGGCGTCAGGCTCCGGGTCCTCGGCGTCGGGGTCCGCCTCCGGGGCCTCGGGGTGGCCCTGCGGCACGCCGCGGGCGCCGTCTGGGGGCGCGGCCCCGGCCCGGCCGTGGTCCGTCTCCCGGTCCCCGGCCGGGCCGGCGGGGTGCGGTCCGGTGCCGGCGCCGGGCGGTGCGGCGGTCAGCGCGCCGGTCGGTGCGGCGGTCGGTGCGGCGGTCGGGCTGGAGGTCGCGGCAAAGCCTCGGTCCACGGGCATCCCTCGGGGCGGGCGCGACTCTGGCGGACCCGCGCTGAACGGAGGTGGGACGCCCTCCAGTGTGCGGTACGCCACACTCCGTGGCCGAGACTCGTGCGTCGACTTTTCTGGGCCGCTCCCACGGCCCCGCCGCGCTCCTACAGCGCCGCCGCGCCCTGGCTGCGGAGCTGCTGGCCGTACTGCTGGAGCTGCCACAGCTCGGTCTGCACCGCGTGCTGCTGCTCGGCGTCGGCCCGGTGGCCGAGCCGCTGCAGGTAGCCGCGGACCTCGGCGATCCGCCGGTCCACCGCCAGCAGGCGCAGCTTCACCAGGAACTCCCCGGCGTAGACCGCGTCCACCTTCCGGCGGGAGCGCACCGGCTCGACGGTCAGCTCGGTGACGAGCGAGCGCACCTGGTCGTCCGGGGCCGCCTCGCGCACCACGCTGGTGAAGTCGGGCAGCGTCGCCCCGTACGCGGCGCCGCCGGCCTTGGCGATGGCCTGCCGGACGGCCGTGTACGGCAGGGTGGGGAACTCGTCCTCGCCGTAGTGGTCGAAGGCCGGGCTGACCAGGTCCGGGTGCTGGAGCGCCAGCTTGAGCAGCTCCCGCTCGACGAACTGGGCCGGGTCGCGCGGGTTGAGCCGGAAGGCGGGCTGCGCCGGGCGCACCGGCGCGGGCTCGGCGCGGCGGCCGCGGTCGGCGCCCCGGGGGTTCTGCTGGCGCTCGCGGTCCCAGCGGGCCAGCTGGGAGACCCGGCGGACGACGAAGGGCTCGTCCAGGATGCCGAGCATGCCGGCCAGGCGGACGGCGTACTCGTGCTGGATCGAGCGGTCCTTGATCTTGGCGACGATCGGGGCCGCCTCCTCCAGGGCCGCCGACCGCCCCTCCGGCGTCTCCACCCGGTGCTTGGATACCGCCGAGACCAGCGCGAACTCGAACAGCGGGACGGGGTTGTCGATCAGCTGCTTGACCGCTTCGTCGCCCTGGGCCAGGCGCAGTTCGCACGGGTCCATGCCGCCCGGGCTGACCGCGATGGAGGTCTTGGCGGCGAACTTCTGGTCGTCCTCGAAGGCCCGCAGGGCGGCCTTCTGGCCGGCCGCGTCGCCGTCGAAGGTGAAGACCGTCTCGCCGCGGTACTGCGAGGTGTCCATCAGCAGCCGACGGATGATCTTGATGTGGTCCTCGGCGAAGGCCGTACCGCAGGTGGCCACCGCCGAGGTGACCCCCGCCAGGTGGCAGGCCATCACATCGGTGTAGCCCTCGACCACGACCGCGCGGCCCGACTTGGCGATCTCCTTCTTCGCCAGGTCGATGCCGTACAGCACGTGCGACTTCTTGTAGATCGGCGTCTCGGGGGTGTTCAGGTACTTCGGGCCGTTGTCGTCCTCGCGCAGGCGGCGGGCGCCGAAGCCGACCACCTCGCCCGCGATGTCCCGGATCGGCCAGACCAGCCGGCCCCGGAAGCGGTCGATCAGGCCGCCGCGCTGGCCCTGCGAGGCCAGGCCGCCGAGCAGGATCTCCTTGTCGGTGAAGCCCTTGCCGCGCAGGTAGCGGACCAGGTGCTCCCAGCCCACCGGGGCGTAGCCGACGCCGAAGGTCTTCGCGGCCTCCTCGTCGAAGCCGCGCTCGGCCAGGAAGCGGCGGCCGATCTCCGCCTCCGCCGAGGCCAGCTGCTCCCGGTAGTAGGCGGCGGCCACCTTGTGCGCCTCGACCAGGCGGGTCCGCTCGCCCTGCTGGTGGCGGGGGCTGTAGCCGCCCTCCTCGTAACGCAGGGTGATGCCGGCCTGGGCGGCCATCCGCTCGACGGCCTCGGCGAAGGTGAAGTGCTCGATCTTCATCAGGAAGGCGATGGTGTCGCCGTTCTCCTGGCAGCCGAAGCAGTGGAAGACGCCCTTGGCGGGGTTCACGTAGAACGAGGCGGACTTCTCGTCGTGGAAGGGGCAGACGCCCTTGTACTCGCCGCCGCCACCGTTGGTGAGCTGAACGTAGTCGCCGACCACGGCGTCGATCGGCAGTGCGCTGCGCACCGCTTGTACGTCTTCGTCCCTGATCCGCCCGGCCACCCCGGAAGTCTACTGGGGTGGCCGGGGTTTCCCGGCGGGCCGGTCGTGCCGGGCCGGTTGCACTGCGCGCGGTCGGGCGCCGGGCGGTTGCGCCTGAGCGGTCGGACGCCGGGCGCCGGGCGGTTGCGCCTGAGCGGTCGCGCGCCGGGGCCCGCGGGCGGTCAGGCCCAGGCGGCGCCGACGAGCCTGGCGTGCAGGGCGAGGGCGGAGGCGTCGGTGAGGGTGGCGATCTGGTCGATGACCGCGCGCAGGGCGGCCCGGTCGTCCTCGGCCTCGCGGTAGAGCGCGCCGAACACCGGGTCCAGGCCCTCGGGGGCGCGCTGGGTGAGCACGTACGCCAGCTCGGCGATCACGATCCGCTGGCGGGCCCGCAGCTGGGCCTGCTCGTCGCGCTGCATCACGAAGCGGACGGCGACCGCCTTGAGCACCGCGACCTCCAGCCGGACGCCCCGCGGCACCACCAGCTCGGCCGTGTACCGGGTGAGCCGGCCGGGGCCGTAGCGGGCCCGGGTGGCCTGCTCGGCGGCCAGGCAGAAGCGGCCGATCAGCTGGCTGGTGAGGTCCTTCAGCCCGGCCCGGGCGCGGGCCGTGCCGTCGTACTCCTGGGGCCACCGGTCCTGGCCGAGCAACCGGTCGAGGGCGGCGGCCAGCTCCTCCGGCTCGGCGTCCGGGGCGTAGCGCTCGGCGACCTTGAAGAGTTCGGCCCGCTCGCTCGGCGCGCGCAGCGCGGCCGGGTCGATGTGTCCGGCCTGGAGGCCGTCCTCGACGTCGTGGGTCGAGTACGCGACGTCGTCGGACCAGTCCATGACGGTGGCCTCGAAGCACTTGCGCCCGGCCGGGGAGCCGGCCCGCAGCCAGCGGAACACCGGCAGGTCGTCGGCGTAGACGCCGTACTTGGGCGAGGCCGGGTCGGTGGGGTGGGCGCCGCGCGTCCACGGGTACTTGGTGGCGGCGTCGAGGGCGGCGCGGGTCAGGTTGAGGCCGACGCTGCGGCCGGGCCAGGGGGCGAGCCGGGCGGCGGGGTGCTCGCCATCCGGGGCGAAGCGCTTGGGTTCGAGCCGGGTGAGGATGCGCAGCGACTGCGCGTTGCCCTCGAAGCCGCCGCAGGCCTCGGCGGCCTGGTCGAGCGCCTCCTCGCCGGTGTGGCCGAACGGCGGGTGGCCGATGTCGTGGGCCAGGCAGCCAGCCTCCACGAGGTCCGGGTCGCAGCCCAGGGCGGCGCCCAACTCCCGCCCCACCTGGGCGCATTCTAGGGAGTGGGTGAGCCGGGTGCGGGGGAAGTCGCTGCGCATCGGGGCGACCACCTGGGTGGTGCCGGCCAGCCGCCGCAGCGCCGCCGAGTGCAGCACCCGGGCCCGGTCGCGCTGGAACGCCGTGCGGCCGGGGCGCTTGTCCGGTTCGGGGACCCAGCGGGCCTCGGCGGCGTGGTCGTACGGGAGCGGGGCGGCGGCGAGGCGGTGCGCGGTGTCATCCATATGCCCCTCACGGTACGCCGCGCCCCCGACAGCCAGGGTGTGCCGCGCACGAAGGGGCGTGGGCCGGAGCGTGAATCCTGCGGTACGCGCTGGTGTCCGCCCCGGCCCGGGTTGCGCGCCGGTGGCCGCCCCGGCCCGCTGCCTGCGGTCCGACCCCGGCCCCCGGCCTCCGGCCTCAGCCGCGGACGGCCTTGAGGACGGCGGCGGCCACCGCCTCCTGCCCCTTGGCGTTGGGGTGGATCGCCGCCAGGCCCGGGGCCGGGAACGGCGGTTCGACCCAGCGGGTGGCCTCGCCCGCGCACATGTCGTGCCCGGCCGAGGGGGCGGCCGCGTCCACGAACACCGCGCCGGCGCCCTCCGCCCGCCGCTTGAGCATGCCGTTGAGCTGCTGCTCCTTCTCCGAGAGGAAGCCCAGGTCCCCGGCCGCGACCGCCTTGCCCAACACCTGTCGGCAGCCGGCCGGGTCGGACGGGAGCAGCGTCGGGTACCCGATCACGTACACCCGGGCCTGCGGGGAGCGATGCTTGATGTCCTGCAGGATCCGGCCGAGTTGCTCACCGGCCGCGTCGACCTTGCGCTGCACCTCGTCCGTCCCGCCGGAGGCGTAGTGCTCGCGGCAGGGCGAGGGCGCGCGGGTGGCGCCGACGATGCCCTTCACCGCGTCCACCAGGTTCTCCTTGGCGCACTCCTTGACGACCTCCATGAAGCCCGCGTCGTTGCCGCCGATGCCGACCGTCACCACGCGGGTGGCCGCGGTCAGCGCGTCCAGCTGGGGCGGGTTGGTGCCGTGGTCGGTCTCCTGGGCGCCGGTCAGGTCCCCGGTGCGGGCGCCGCTGCAACTGACGTCCTGGAACTGGCCGGCCGGCAGCCCGAGCCCCTTCGCCACCAGGGACGGGTAGTTGACCCCCGAGCGGGAGCAGCCCTTCGGCTCGCCCACCTGCGGGGCGATCTTCAGGCCGGCGGTGTACGAGTCGCCGAGGGCCACGTACGGGCCGTTCGGCGGCGGCGTGGACTTGGCGTTCTTGCCGGGCAGCGCGCCCGCGAAACCGTCCGTCCCGCCGTCCGCGGGGGTGCACCCGGCGAGCAGCAGCGCGGCGAGCCCGGCCGTCAGGGCGACGGCCGGGCGGATGGTCCTGGACATGGTCGTGGGCATGGCATCCCCCCGGGGGATAGGCGTCACGGGCAGCTCCGTACGGCGGCGCGTCCCCCGACGCCGCCAGCACCAACGAACGGGGCCCGCGAATGACTCCCGTGACTCCCGGCCGCCGCCGACCCGGCCGGTTCCCGCCCCTGCGGGGCCGATTCCGTGCCGGTCCTACTCCCTGCCCGGGCCCACTCCGCGCCGTACCTACTCCGCGCCGCGCTCGTGCTCGGCCAGGAACTGCTCGAAGCGCCGCCCCAACTCGTCCGCCGACGGCAGGTCCACCGGTTCGGCCAGCAGGCTCTCCCGGCTCTCCGCCCCCGCCACCGCGTCGTACTGGCCCTCCATGCCGCGGATCGCCGAGCGCAACTCGCCGTCCCCGTGCGCCAGCTGCTCCTCGATGTCGGCGTACACCTCGCCGACCCGCTCGCGCAGCCGGGTGCCGGGCAGCACCAGGCCGGTGGCGGACTGCACCGCCTCCAGGATCAGCACGGCGGCCGCCGGGTACTCCGAGCGCGCCACGTAGTGCGGGACGTGCACGGCGAAGCCCAGCACGTCATGCCCGGCCTCGGCCAGGCGGTACTCCAGCAGCGCCTGGGCGCTGCCCGGGACCTGCGCCTGCTCGAACCACTGCGGGTAGCCGGCCGCCAGATCGAGCCGGTTGCCGTGCGGGGTCAGGCCGACCGGGCGGGTGTGCGGCACGCCCATCGGGATGCCGTGGAAGTCCACCGCCAGCCGGACCTCGAAGCGCTCCACCAGCTCGCGGACGGCGCCGGCGAAACGCTCCCACTCGACGTCCGGCTCGGGGCCGGTGAGCAGCAGGAACGGCGCGCCCGCGCCGTCGCGGACGAGCTGGAGCAGGATCTCCGGCGGCTCGTAGGACGCCCACTGGTCCCGGTCGAAGACCATCGCGGGGCGGCGCGCCCGGTAGTCGACCAGGCGGTCGTGGTCGAAGCGGGCCACCACCTGCGGCGAGCCTGTCTCCAGGAGGTGGGCCACCACCTGGCCGCCGGCCTCGCCGGCGTCCATGAAGCCCTCGAAGTGCTGGAGCAGCACGAGGCCCGCACCGGTGTCGCGCAGCTCCGCGGTGGCCGCGGCCACCGCGGCCACGCCCTGCTGATCCAGCTCGTACAACGCCTGGAAGTCACGCACCGCGCACCCAACCCCGTTCTCTGCTCGTCACGACGTACCGGCTTCTCGTCCTCTCCAGCGTGCCGGGCGCCGCCGGAATTCCCGACCCGCCCGTCGGCGGGGTCGGCGGCCTCCCCGGACCGCTCCGGACCATGATCGCACCCGGGTGGAAAGCCCCTGGTCACGGGTGTTCAACGGCCCGTCCGGGGGCGGGTCGCAGCGGCCCGCACCGCCATTCGCGTGCCGCGAAGTGACGCACCGCCTTCTGACGGGTATCGTCCTCTCGCTGCCTCGCATCGTCGCGTCGTCGTCACGTCGTCCCGTAACGCCGTCGGCCACGTCCCGGACCGGTGTTCGGCCAGCCCACACGACGCATCTTGCCTTCATCTGGCCGCCTGTTTCCTTCGCGCTCCCGTTTCCTCATCGGCCATCTCGCGGACGCACACTGTCCCCTCGCTCATCCCCGCCGGACCGGTCCGTGGACCCGAGTCCGTTCCGGCACCGCGCTGCCCGCCTCCGGGCCGCCGCCCCCGCCCCGCCCGACCGGCTCTCCGGCGTGCGCGGGTACCGGCGGGCGTGCTCCGGGGCCGGGGCGACTGTCCCTGCCTCCCGAGCCGTACCCCGGCACGGTAGGCACCCTCCGACCGATGAAGGACCGAAGGTTCCGTGCCCGTACCTGTCATCCTCACCGGCCGCACCGTGCGGCTGGAGCCCCTCGCCGCGCACCACGCCTCGGCCATCGCCGAGGCCGGCGCCGAAGACCGTACGACCTACGCCTTCACGCCCGTCCCGCACGGCCTCGAAGCGGCCCGCGACTACATCGCGCGCGCCCTCGCCGACCAGGCCGCGGGCCGGTCGCTGCCGTTCGCGACGGTGAACGTGGCAACCGGCCGGGTCGTCGGCTCCACCCGATTCCTGGAACTCGACTACTGGCAGGGGCCGATGGTCTGGCCGCCGGTGCCCGGGGTCCCGTTCGGCGACCCGGCCACGGCCGTCCCGGACGCCGCCGAGATCGGCAACACCTGGCTCTCGCCGCGTGCCCAGGGCACCGGCATCAACACCGAGGCCAAGCTGCTGATGCTGCGCCACGCCTTCGAGACCTGGGGGGTGCAGCGGATCTCGCTGCGCGCCGACGCCCGCAACCAGCGCTCGCGCACCGCCATCGAGCGGCTCGGCGCCACCTCCGAGGGCGTCCGCCGGGCCCACTCGCGCGGGCTCGACGGGGTGGTGCGCTCGACCGCCTTCTACTCGATCCTCGACGACGAGTGGCCCGCGGTGCGGGACATCATCGAGCTGCGGATCGCCGCCGCCACCTCGCCCAGCGCCCCGGATCCGGCGATCAACCAGGAGTGCCTTAGACACGGCGGCGGCCCCGGGCATCTGATCACCGCCTGACCCGGACGCCTGCTCACGGCCCGAAGGGGGCTACGGCCGCCACCCGTAGCCCCTGACGGCCAGGCCGAGGACCCGTACGAGGAGCTCCGGATCGGCAGCTCCCCGGAAGCGGTCGGGATGCGCCTCGGCCAGCGCCGACCCGGGCCGCCAGCCGCCGCCGCGCACCGGGGCGACCCGGACGCTCCAGATCTCGAAGCCGGTCCAGCTGCGGTGCAGGTGCAGCACGCCCTCGGCGGTGTGGGACACCCACTTGTCCTCCATCTCCCGGGGGCGCAGCCCGGCCCGGATCCGCTGCCACTCCTCGTCCGTCCAGACCACGTCCGGCACCGGGCAGGCGCGGGGCAGCAGCATGGGCTTCAGACGGCCCTCGCTCTCCGGGGCGGGCCGGACGCCGCCCGGCTCGGGGAACGCCCAGCCGGGCAGCGGTTCGCGGGCGGCCAGCCAGGCGGCCGGAATGCCCTCGGTCCCGGTGTGTGCGGCGACCACTCCCCCGGCGATCGCGGCCACCGTGTCCATGTCGCCGCCGGCCGCGACCGCCTCCCGGACGGCGGCCGGATAGTCGGTCAGGTGCCGGGCGGCGCACCACAGGGCGTACGGGACGGTGTCGACGGCGGAGGTCCGGCTGCCGTTGCCCAGGATCTCGGCGGCGGCCCTCGGGTCCGGTTCGGCGAGCAGCTGGACCGCCTCGGTGAGACCGTCACGGACGGCGCCGTACGGGGTGAGGCCGATCACCGCTTCCAGGAAGGACTCCGGCGTCATCGCCTCGGTGCGCGCCCGCGCCGCGTACGCGGCGGCCACCGCGACCGCGACGGCGCCGTCCACCGCCTGCGGGTGGGTGTGGGTGATCACGGCGGTGTCGGCGGCGGGCCGGACCACGGAGGCCGGGTCCTCGGCGTACGCCGCCCCCAGCGGGGCGACCCGCATCGCGGCGCCGTTGCCGTACGAGCCCTGGCCGTCGAAGAGTTCGGCTGCCAGGGCCTTCGCGTCACCGCCCTCCCGGACCAGCCGCAGCATCCGGTTGGCGGCCGGCCCGTACCCGCGGTCGAAGTCGTGGCGCCGGGCGAAGGCGTGGGTGAGGTCGAAGGTGTCGATCGTGCCGCGTTCGGTGTGCGCGGCGTACACCGAACAGGCCATCTCGGTGTCGTCGGTCCACGGCCAGGGGCCGGGCGGGTCGGTGCGGCCGGCGAAATGGGCGGCGGCGGTGGCCGGGACGAAGAGCTGTGCACCGTAGGCATCGCCTACCGAAAGGCCGTTGAGCGCATCGAGCGCGGGGCCGGTGGGTGGAGTCGTCATATGGTCCCCAGCTCAGCGGTTCGACCGGTGCTCCGTCAACCTCATTCTCACAGGCTCCCCCGACGAGCGATGTTTCGCATACATCCGATCCTGGCGGGCAGCACCCCGGGTATGACCCGCGTGAACCCGCTCGACCCCGTCGTGCTGCTCGGCGCCGACCAGCAGCACATCGTCACCCGGGCGCAACTGCGCCGGCTCGGCGTGCCGTCCGGCACCATCGCCCACCGGCTGCGCCCCGACGGGCCCTGGCAGCAGGTGCTGCCCCGGGTGATCTGCCTGCAGTCCGGCCGATTGACAGCGCACCAGCGGCTGCGCGCCGCGCTGGCGTACGCGAGCCCCAAGGGGCGGGCGCCGCAGGCCGGGGAGGTACTGCTGACCGGAAACGCGGTGCTGGCCGACGCGGGGCTGCCGAGCGCCGAACACCCGGCCGACCTGGCCCGGATCGACGTCCTGATCCCCGCCCAACGCCGGGTCGTCGACCGCGAGTTCGTCCGGATCCACCGGTCGGCCGGGCCACTGCCGGGCGGCTTCGAGCGGGACGACGGGCTGTGGAGCACCACCGTCGCCCGGGCGCTGGCCGACCTCGCGCCGGGCGAGACCGGGCAGCGCCGGTTCCGGGCGCTGTGCGCGGAGGCCGTCCAGCGGCGGCACTGCGAACTCGGCGAGCTGCTGGACCACTTGCTGGCCCGGCCGGGCGCGCTCGGGCTGCCGCAGGTGGCCCGGGTGGTGGAGGACCTCACCGCCGGAGTGCGGTCGGTGGTGGAGGACGAGGCCCGCGAACTCCTGGCGCACGCGGGCCTGCCCGAGCCGCTGTGGAACCCGGTGCTCTTCCTGGACGGCCGCTTCCTCGCCGTCCCGGACGCCTACTGGCCGCACGCCTGCGTGGCGTTGGAGATCGACTCCCGCGCCTGGCACCTGCGCCCCGCCGACCACGAACGCGGCCTGGCCCGTGCCTACCGGCTGACCGCCGTCGGGCTCCCCGTGGTCCGCGCCACCCCGGTCCAGCTCCGGCGCGACCCCGTCCCGGTGTTCCACGAGCTGACCGCCCTCCTCACCACCGGCCCGCACGGCCCCCACCGCCGGGTCAGCTGGCGCCGGGCCCGGTGAGGGCCGCGGGCGCGGTGCGGTCGGGTGCTCGGTGCGGGCCGCGGGCGCGGTGCGGGGCATCACACCGTGCGGGGTGTCAGCAGCGCGGGTCGATCTCCTGGAAGGTCGCGTAGTGGTCCGGCGACCAGTACTGCTCGCCGGAGCCGCCGGTGACCACGCGGCGGGTGCCGCGGTCGTTGGAGCCCGGGGTGACCACGGTGAACTCGTGGTAGTAGCCGCCGGACTTCTTCGGCAGGCGGCTCTCGCGGTTCTCGAAGACGATGCCGTCGCGGTTGTACGGGTACGGGCCGTTCTTGGCGATCAGGCCGAGGGTGTCCTGGGCCTGGCTGGGGAGCTTGCTGCGGCAGACGTCGGCGAGCGCCGGGTCGGCGGGCACCCAGGTGCCGCTCGGGGCGGGAGTGCCGCCGGCGGGCGGGGACGGCTTGGGGGCCGAGGACTTGGGGGCCGAGGCGCCCGCCGAGGTGGCGGTGGAGCTCGCGGCGGCCTTGGGGTGGCTGCTGCCGCCCTTGCCGGCGAGCAGGTACCCGATCCCGGCGACGAGGGCCAGGATCAGGACGGCCACGACGACGAGCGGGCTTTTACGTCTGGTCATGCGCCCCAGCTTGGCAGGCGCGCGGGCGCCGCCCGGCCAGCTACACACGTGGCCGCCGCCACATCCGGCCGGACGGGGAAGGCCGGCTGGGAAGCGCGGCCGGGCACAGACGGACGGCCGGGCGGGGACGGACGCCATTGTCCGTCCCCGCCCGGCCGTTGTTACGTACGCCGGTTCTCCTGCGCCGAGCTCCGGTGTACGCCCTCCCGGTGGGGAGGGAAGCGGTCAGTCCGGCCCGCGGCCGAGGAGGGGATGCCTACCCTCTCTCAGCGCGGGTCGCTGCCCGCCGTCTCGATGGCGGCGCGGCCTGCCTCCAGGCGCGCCACCGGGATCCGGAAGGGGGAGCAGGAGACGTAGTCCAGCCCCACCTCGTGGAAGAAGTGGACCGAGTCCGGGTCGCCGCCGTGCTCGCCGCAGACGCCGAGCTTGAGGTCGGGGCGGGTGGCCCGGCCGGCCTCGACGGCGTGCTTGACGAGCGCGCCGACGCCGTCGCGGTCGATGGTCTCGAACGGGGAGACCCCGAAGATGCCCTTCTCCAGGTAGGCGGTGAAGAACGAGGCCTCCACGTCGTCCCGGGAGAAGCCCCACACGGTCTGGGTGAGGTCGTTGGTGCCGAAGGAGAAGAACTCGGCGGCTTCGGCGATCTGACCGGCGGTGACGGCGGCGCGCGGCAGCTCGATCATGGTGCCGAGCTTGATGTCCAGCTGCACGCCGGTGGACTGGGCGACCTCGGCGAGCACGCGCTCGCACTCGTCGCGGACCAGCTCCAGCTCCTGGACGGTGCCGACCAGCGGGATCATCACCTCGGGGCGCGGGTCCGCGCCGGCCAGCCGGCGCTCGGCGGCGGCCTCGGCGATGGCGCGGACCTGCATGCCGAACAGGCCGGGGATGACCAGGCCGAGGCGGACGCCGCGCAGGCCCAGCATCGGGTTCTGCTCGTGCAGCTTGTGCACCGCCTGGAGCAGGCGCAGGTCGTTCTCGTTCGGGTCCTTGCGGGCCTCGGCGAGGGCGACGCGCACCGACAGCTCGGTGATGTCCGGCAGGAACTCGTGCAGCGGCGGGTCGAGCAGGCGGACGGTGACCGGCAGGCCGTCCATGGCCTGGAAGAGCTCCAGGAAGTCGCCCTTCTGCAGCGGCAGCAGGGTGGAGAGGGCGAGCTCGCGGTCCTTGTCGTTGTCCGCCAGGATCAGGTGCTCGACCTCCTTGCGGCGCTCCTCGCCGAGGAACATGTGCTCGGTGCGGCACAGGCCGATGCCCTGGGCGCCGTAGCGGCGGGCGCGCCCGCCGTCCTCGGCGTTGTCGGCGTTGGCGCGCACGGCGAGCCGGCGGCGGACGTCGGCGTGCGCCATCAGCCGGTGGACGGCCTGGACGAGTCCGCCCTGGACGTCGGCGCCGGCGTGCAGGGTGCCCTCGAAGTACTCGACGACGGGGGACGGCAGGACGGGGACCTCGCCGAGGTAGACCTTGCCGGTGGCGCCGTCGATGGAGACGACGTCGCCCTCCTCCAGCACCAGGCCGGCGGCGGTGGTCATCCGGCGGCGCTTGGTGTCGACCTCCAGCTCCTCGGCGCCGCAGACACAGGTCTTGCCCATGCCGCGGGCGACGACGGCGGCGTGCGAGGTCTTGCCGCCGCGCGAGGTGAGGATGCCCTCGGCGGCGATCATGCCGTCCAGGTCGTCCGGGTTGGTCTCGCGGCGGACCAGGATGACCTTCTCGCCGGAACGGGACCACTTGACGGCGGTGTAGGAGTCGAACACGATCTTGCCGATGGCGGCGCCGGGCGAGGCGGCGAGGCCCCAGGCGATCTGCTGGGACTCGGCGTTCGGGGCGAAGCGCGGGAACATCAGCTGCGAGAGCTGGCCGCCGGTGACCCGCATGAGGGCCTCGTCCAGGTCGATCAGGCCCTGGTCGACCAGCTGGACGGCGATCCGGAAGGCCGCGGCGGCGGTGCGCTTGCCGACGCGGGTCTGCAGCATCCAGAGCTTGCCGCGCTCGATGGTGAACTCGATGTCGCAGAGGTCGCGGTAGTGGTTCTCGAGCGTCTGCATGATCGTCATCAGCTCGTCGTACGACTTCTTGTCGAGCTTCTCCAGCTCGGCCAGCGGCAGGGTGTTGCGGATGCCGGCGACGACGTCCTCGCCCTGGGCGTTGGACAGGTAGTCGCCGTAGACGCCCTGGGCACCGGTGGAGGGGTCGCGGGTGAAGGCGACACCGGTGCCGGAGTCCTCGCCGAGGTTGCCGAAGACCATGCTGCAGACGTTGACCGCGGTGCCGAGGTCGTTCGGGATGCGCTCCTGCCGGCGGTACAGGCGGGCGCGGTCGCCGTTCCAGGAGTGGAAGACGGCGTGGATGGCGAGGTCCATCTGCTCGCGCGGGTCCTGCGGGAAGGCCCGGCCGGTCTCGCGCTCGACGATGCCCTTGAACACCTCGACGAGTTCCCGGAGGTCGGCAGCGTCCAGGTCCAGGTCGTTGACGGTGCCCTTGGCGTGCTTGGCCTCGTCGAGGGCCTCCTCGAACAGCTCGCCGTCGACGCCCAGCACGGTCTTGCCGAACATCTGGACCAGGCGGCGGTAGGAGTCCCAGGCGAAGCGCTCGTTGCCGGACTGGGCGACGAGACCGACCACCGAGGCGTCCGAGAGGCCGATGTTCAGGACGGTGTCCATCATGCCGGGCATGGAGAACTTCGCGCCCGAGCGCACCGACACCAGCAGCGGGTTGTCGGGCTGGCCGAGCTTCTTGCCCATCTCCTGCTCGAGCGCGTCCAGGTGGGCGCTGATCTCCTGGTGGAGCGAGGAGGGCTCGCTGCCGGTCTCCAGGAAGACCTTGCAGGCCTCGGTGGTGATGGTGAACCCCGGAGGGACGGGGAGGCCAAGGTTGGTCATCTCGGCCAGGTTCGCGCCCTTGCCGCCGAGAAGGTCCTTGAGGTCCTTGTTTCCTTCAGTGAAGGAGTAAACAAACTTCTGCTGGGACGGCACGGGTCGGTCTCCTCGTACGCGGTTGCCCTGACGCCGGAGAACATACCCATTTCGAAGGTTCTTCTCTGCCCCGAATAGGCCGTACGAGGCCGGTACCCGGGGGTAACCCGATAGATCGAATGCACATAAAGGCGTTCACCTCTGTTGGTGAAATCGTCCGGATGACGCTAGCCCGCCTTCAAGTCTTGAACGAAGAGAAACACGAAGATCGCACGATTCGGACGCTGGGTAGCGGTCGCGGGTCGCCCGCGTTGCCCCGGCTTGATTTCCTGCACTCGGATCGGCCGATCAGCGGCCCACCGGCTTCGGGAAGCGATTCACAGTCGACCTGTCCATTTCGTCCACTGACCCGCCGTCAGGCGCCACCGCATGTGGCAAGCGTCACCAGCGCATCTCACCGGTCGAACGTAGTCCGCCTCCGCCGATCGTCGCACTCCGTCCAGAAACGTGCCCGTTCCGTGACATCGGACCGCCGAAAAGGAGCCCTCCTGTCCAGATTGGACAAGAGGGCTGGGACCGAGTGGCAGTGGGCCCTGGAGGGCCAATTTCGCCACTACGGACAGATCATCCGCCAGAGGTGTCCGATTCGGCGTCCACGCCCGGTCGGGCGCAGTCGTACGGATCGTCCAACCAGCCCTCGGGCAGCACCACCCGGTTGTTGCCGGCGGTACGCCCGCGCGGGCCGTCCGCACCGGCCGGCCAGGCCTGGGACTGCTCCACCAGGGCGAGGGTTTCGGCCAGTTCGGCCAGGGAGGAGGAGTTGGCGAGCTTCACCCGCAACTCCGAGCCGACCGAGAAGCCCTTGGTGTACCAGGCGACGTGCTTGCGGAAGTCGATCACGCCGCGCGCCTCGTCCCCGATCCACTCGCCGAGCAGCTGCGCGTGCCGCACCATCGCCCGCGCCACGTAGCCGAAGTCCGGACGGGCGTAGTCGACCTCGCCCTCGAAGATCGAGACCAGGTCCCGGAACAGCCACGGCCGGCCCAGGCAGCCGCGGCCCACCACGACACCGTCGCAGCCGGTCTCCCGCATCATCCGCAGCGCGTCGTCCGCCGACCAGATGTCCCCGTTGCCCAGCACCGGGACGTGCGCCGGAACGGACTCGCGCAGCCGGGCGATCGCCGACCAGTCGGCCGTCCCGCCGTAGTGCTGGGCGGCGGTGCGCCCGTGCAGGGCGATCGCGGCCACGCCCTCCTCGGCGCCGATCCGGCCGGCGTCCAGGTAGGTCAGGTGGTCGTCGTCGATGCCCTTGCGCATCTTCATGGTGACCGGCAGGTCGCCCGCGTTGGCCACGGCCTCGCGCAGGATCTCGCGCAGCAGGTTGCGCTTGTACGGCAGCGCCGAGCCGCCGCCCTTGCGGGTCACCTTGGGGACGGGGCAGCCGAAGTTGAGGTCGATGTGGTCGGCCAGGCCCTCGTCCGCGATCATCCGGGCGGCCTTGCCGACCGTCACCGGGTCCACGCCGTACAGCTGGATCGAGCGCGGCTTCTCGCTGGCGTCGAACTTGATCAGCTGCATGGTCTTGGCGTTGCGCTCGACCAGGGCCCGGGTGGTGATCATCTCGGAGACGTACAGACCTTTTCCGCCGCTCTGCTCGCGGCAGAGGGTGCGGAACGGCGCGTTGGTGATGCCGGCCATCGGCGCCAGCACGACGGGCGGCCACACCCGGATCGGGCCGATGTCCAGCGGCGCGAACTCGGCGTCGGGCGCGGTGGGTGCGGGCGTGGCTGTCATGCGCGGCTGACCTCGGGGCAGGGGAACGGGACTCTCCATTGTCCCCCACCCGGGTCAGCCCCTGTTTCCGGGCCGCTCCGGGCCTCCCCGGACCGCTCCAGGCCGCCCCAGGCCCCTCCAGGCCTTCTCTAGGCCCAATGCCAGTGACTTTAGGTTGTGTCGTGCTGGGTGACGGTGACTGTTGCCGGTTGTGGTGGTGGCCAGTTGTGGTGTTGGGCGCGTTTGAGGG